>JAFDXD010000122.1 GCA_018268135.1 Bacteroidota bacterium | reverse complement strand
TATGCTGTCAATGAAAGAAAAAAACTCAACGAATCCGGGTATGAGCCAATAATATGGGTAAGTACAAAAAGAGTAAACGATAAAATAGAGATAAGTGTAAAAGACAATGGCAATGGCATTCCCGATAAGATAAAAGAAAAAATCTTTCAGCCATTTTTCACTACCAAGCCTACAGGAAGCGGAACCGGATTGGGATTAAGTTTGAGCTATGACATAGCGAAGGCACATGGTGGGGAGATAACGGTGGAGAGTAAAGAAAATGAGGGAACAGAATTTGTGATTCAATTGAATTTAAAATAGAGTATGAAGAAGGAATTAATATTAATACTGCTTATATTTATATCGGGTTTTGGCTTTACTCAAACACCTGAAGCGATTAGTAACTTGCAACACCAAATAGCCATTGCAAAAGATGATACAATCAGAATTAACCAACAAGCTTTTTTGTGTTTATTGTATCGCCTCGGAAATTCCGATTCCTCTCTTTTCTATGGAGAACAGGCTTTAATCGCTGCACGTAAAATTAATTATGTGAAAGGCGAAGTACTGGCTTTATCATTCATGAGTATTACCCTGGTACAAATGGGTAATTTACCGAAAGCCCTTGAAACTGCATTTAACGCAATTGAAATTGCGAAAGCAAACGGATTAAAAAATTATGAAGGAGCATTGAATGCAATTGGCGAAGCCTACATTGTATTAAAAGATTATCCTAAAGCCTTAAGCTATTTACGTGAACAAAACTCTTTAAGCGAGGCAAATGGTAATATTGAACCAATGGGTTATGGTGAGAAAGACATGGCTATAGTGTTTGAACAAATGAATCAGTTGGATTCAGCAATTTTTTATGACCAGAAAGCACTTAAAACTTTTCAAAAGATAAATAGAGAAGAACCGCAGTTGTATGAAATATTGGGAAATGTAAAAATGAAATCAGGAAACAAAGCTGAAGCGTTGAATTTGTATCAAAAATGCCTGGACGTATCACTCAAAAATAATGAGCGGAGAACTTCTTCTTCTGCCTATATTAAATTAGCATTGCTGTATAAAGACATCAATCAAACTGACTCTGCAATTTATTATGCTAAAAAAGGGCTTGAGGAATCAAAATTGATTTCTCAGAAGCAAACAATCCAGGAAGCAGCATCGCTATTGTCAGGTTTATATGAAGGCAGGGATATTAAAGAGTCAATGCAGTATCTAAAAATTGCTGACACATATAAGGACAGTTTGTTCGGGGCAAATAACCTTCAATCCATTCAAACATTGATCGCACAGACTGAAGAACGCCAAAAAGAAATTGCAGAAGCAAAAGTTAAGTATCAAAACAAACTGAAACAGTATGGATTAATTGGCGCATTGGCAGTCCTGTTAATTATAGCGTTATTTCTTTACCGAAATAACCGTAGAAAACAAAAATCAAATAAAGTTTTAGCAACTGCATTAGATAATTTAAAGGCCACCCAATCCCAACTCATCCAATCAGAAAAAATGGCTTCACTCGGAGAACTCACTGCAGGTATAGCACATGAAATACAAAACCCATTGAACTTCGTCAATAATTTTTCTGAAGTAAGCAATGAATTGATAGATGAAATGAAAGAGGAATTAGAAAAAGGTAACTATGATGATGCCAAAGAAATTGCAGATGATGTAAAGCAAAACCTGGAAAAAATCAATCATCACGGCAAAAGAGCCGATGCTATTGTAAAAGGCATGTTGCAGCATAGCAGGTCTTCGTCAGGTCAAAAAAAAATGACCGACATCAATGCATTATGCGATGAATACTTGCGATTGAGTTATCATGGATTAAGGGCAAAGGATAAAAGCTTTAACGCAAAGTTTGAAATGGATTTTGATGATTCTCTTCCAAAAATAAATGTAGTGCCGCAGGATATCGGGAGGGTGATTTTGAATTTGATCAATAATGCTTTCTATGCGGTCAATGAAAGAAAGAAAATCAATGAATCCGGGTATGAGCCAACAATATGGGTAAGTACAAAAAGAGTGAACGACAAAATAGAGATAAGTGTAAAAGATAATGGAACCGGAATTCCCGAAAAAATAAAAGATAAAATCTTTCAGCCATTTTTCACCACTAAGCCAACGGGAAGCGGAACCGGATTGGGGTTAAGTTTGAGCTATGATATTGTGAAAGCACATGGAGGGGAGATAAAAGTAGAGAGTAAGGAGAATGAAGGGACAGAGTTTAAAATTGTATTGCCTATTATTTAAATAATCGTGTGTAGTGGCGTAGCCTCGTTTCATCTTGTTGCAACGGAATTTATTCCTTTGAAAAATATATTAAATGAGCAACAGAATTTATTCCGTTTATAAATCGCCCATTATTTCAAAATTCGTGTGTAGAGGCGTAGCCTCATTTCATATTATAGCAACGGAATTTATTCCGTTGAAAAATAAAAAAGAAAATTAATCGAGTGCCGTAGGCACGGTACATATTTCATCAACAAAAGGGAAATGGCAAACACATATTATCAGATTTACCAGCAATTTGTATTTGTTATTAAAGACCCTAAAAATTGAGTAAGATGAGTAATATGTTTTTCATGAGTTGGAATAATCATGCATCGTGCCTACGGCACTCAATAATCATGAGGAGCATTTATCTCCGGATTAAAATCCGGAGTTATATGATGATTTGAGCCTATGGCTCTGCGAATAATAACAATGGAATTCCAGAAAAAATAAAAGACAAAATCTTCCAGCCATTTTTCACCATCAAGCCAACGGGAAGCGGAACGGGATTAGGCTTAAGTTTGAGTAATGATATAGTAAAGGCACATGGCGGAGAAATAAAAGTGGAGAGTAAAGAAAATGAAGGGACAAAATTTATTATTTCAATTGCCTGTTGTCTGAATCACAGATTTTATATGATTATAGGATTTCATGAAAAAGCAAATCCTTGTCAATCCGTAATGCTAACAATTGCAGAAAGATTAATCTATGTCACAGTTTGTAAAATACCAAAATAAAAAACAGGAATTATGATAATACCTACCTAAACTTGCGTACCTTGTTTTGTCCTTCCATTTTTATAAATTTCATATCCAACTAAAGCCTGCACAAAAATTGAGAGATCTCAATTTTAATAACCTGGTGCCCCAATAATATTTTTTTCAAATTTTCAAATCTCATCACAATGTCAAATCTACCAAACAACTATGGCTCTGTTCGGGAAGCCATCTTTGAACAAAACCAAAATTTTGCAGCAGCCATGGCCAGGGGCGATGCACAAGGCGTAGCCAATTGTTACACGATTGATGCGGAGTTTATGGCAGGCGGCGCTCCTTCCGTTCAGGGCCGTGCAAACATTCAGGCTGCCATTGCTTCTTACATCGCACAGGGCTTTACAGTGTATGCCGTTACGTCAACAATTGTTTATGCAGATAGCGGTATTGTTGGCGTGCAGGAAGCCTACACATTAAGCCAGGCAGGTGGCGCCAATAAAGACATTGGCAAATCCATACAACTCTGGAAACAGGAAGATGGCGCCTGGAAAATTTTCAGGGATTGTTTTAACTCTGATCTCACAGCGTAGCACAAAAAATAATTTTCGAAAAACTGATATTTTTTTTTGGGTTACCAGCAGCAGTTTTTCATGGCATCATTTCTTGCGTCGCACTCTTGTACTGAAGTAAATATGGCATCAGTTGCACACGATACAACATGGATAAAAACAAGCCCAACCATTAAAATTTTAACCCGTACAAAAAAATAAAATATTACACCAGTCTTAAATCTCTCCACCATGCAACACACAGATAAAAAGCATTCCATTCATTTTGCAGATGCATTACTAAAAGCTCATCTTAACCAGCCGGATAAGACAAGAATAAAATTAGATGCATCAGCCGGCGGTCAAATGCTGGAAGCTTTATTTTTTGGCACTCACGGCGGCAATGCCAAATATATGCTTGAGCTTATGGCAATGGCCGTACAGGGCAATGTTGATTTCAGAAATAAATATTTTCCCGGCGACCCGGATTATCTCAACAAAACCATACAGGAATCACCGGCTTTTAAAGAAGCCATGCTAACAATGAGTTTGCAATATGAAACGCTCATCAAACAATTGCAACAGTCAGGTACATTTTTCAGCATGCGTACTATCGGGCACATGCTTTGGGATACTACCCTGCCGGGTATGCTTGGGTATTTTGCAGCGCTAATTTACAACCAAAATAATGTGGCCGCAGAAGCATCCCCTGTAACTACACTTCTTGAAATGCATGTGGGTAATGAGTTGTGTAAACTTTTGGGTTATGCAGTAAATCCGATTGGTAAAAAGCCCGGTGAGTTTCAACTGGCATCAGGCCAGGTTACCGGCTGGGGGCATATTACCTGCGATGGCAGCGTGGCAAACTTAGAAGGTTTATGGATGGGAAGAAATTTAAAATTTTTCGCAGTCAGTGTAAAACAAGCCATCTTAAATGAAGCAATTTTTAAAAATGCCAAAGGCTTCCAAGTTACATTACTCAATGGCACAAAAGCCACTTTACTAAATTTAGATAGCTGGACATTATTGAATTTACCTATTGAAGAAGTACTGTCCATCCCTAACAATTTGGCGCAGCAATACAATCTTAATGTGACTGAAGTAAGCAATGCCATTGCAGGCTACACAGTTCAAAACATCGGTTATCACGATGTGTTATCTAAATATGTACCCGACATAAAAGAAACACCTGTTGCCATTGCCTCATCTACCCGGCATTACTCCTGGCCAAAAGGAGCGGCGATATTGGGCATTGGCGCCAATAATTTATGGAGCATTCATGTAGATGTAAATGCAAGAATAGATTTGGTAAAACTTGATAACATGTTGTCTTATGCGCTTAGCACCAAAACACCAGTGATGACAGTGGTGGCAGTAATTGGTACTACGGAAGAAAGCCAGGTGGATCCTTTGGTAAGCATATTAGCGCTTAGAGAAAAATACAGGAAACAGGGCATGGAATTTTGCATACATGCTGATGCCGCCTGGGGCGGATATTATAAATCTATGCTGAACAGCGCCAACGAAAGCAATGAAACAATTTTTGAAACGGTTACGGATGAGGTAATAGTATCATTACCCATGAGCAGTTATGTAAAAGATCAATATAAAGTATTACAAATGGCAGACTCTATTACCATTGATCCTCACAAATCGGGGTATGTCCCCTATCCTGCCGGTGGCTTGTGTTATAGAAATTCTGCCATGCGTAACCTTGTTTCGTTTACCGCCCCGGTAGTGTATCATGGAGGTGTGGACCCAACTGTCGGCGTGTATGGCGTGGAAGGTTCTAAGCCCGGCGCTGCTGCAGCAGCAGTTTATTTTAGTCACAAAGTCATCAGGCCAAACATTACGGGTTATGGCAAACTTTCGGGTGAATGTTTTTTTAATGCAAAAAGATTTTATGCAGCCCTCGTTTGTTTGAATATTCAAAACCTTCCATTCTTTGTAGTGCCGCTAATTCCCATTCCTGCCATTCAACAGGGTTTACCACCGGCGCAGGTGCAGCAACAGTACGAATTTATAAGAGACAGGATAGTAAATGTAAGTAACCAGCAATTAATAAACGACCCACAGGCATTCGCCCTGTTTAAAGAATTGGGTGGCGACCAAACTATCATCACATACATGTATAATTATTACATCAACGGATCGCCAAACAGTAGTATGCAAAAAACAAATGATTTGAACAATGCTGTTTACACGAAGTTTAGTTTTAAACCTTATGAAGTGGGAACAGAAAACACACCGATAGTAGTTACCTCCTCTCAGTTTACCAGGGAAAACAATGGCGATACTTTGCTGAATAGTTTACGCAACCGCTTAGGCATTGCAAAGGCGGATGGCGTAGATGACCCCATCAATTTTATAATTTCTACCATCATGAACCCGTGGCTGAGCAATACGGTGAACGGCTCTTTTATTCCCCAGCTTATATCCATTATTATCAATAATGTTACGGAAATTACAGAGAAAATAAAATCTCAAGCATCAAATTAACCGGTAATCTTTTAAAACATAACTACCATGCAGGCAAAAAATATTTATGGCGAAAATATAGACGCCATTCAATCCAAATTTTCTGAAGCTACTAAGGATGGCTTCGCTCCCACACTGGCCATTGTCTTTTGTTCCATCACACAAGACAGAAAAGCTCTCGGAGAATTTTTTACTAAAAAAAATGTAACCGTATTTGGCTCCACCACCGCCGGCGAAATTATTGACGACGAAGTGCTGGAACATTCCACGGTAGTGATGCTCCTCGACATGAATACAAATAATTTTAAAATATTGCATGAAGAAGGTGCGGATACACATACCATTGCCATGAATATTGCACAAAAGGCAAAACAGGCTTTCAGCAACCCTTCTGTCATTATCATTTCCAGCGGGCTTACCATTGATGCCGAACAAATCATAAAGGGAGTGCAGGAAGTAGATAAAAATATTCCGCTCTTTGGCGGGCTGGCGGGTGATGATCTAACTATGAAATCTTCTTATGTATTCAGCAATGATTTTGAGTCTGCCAATGCACTTATTGCTCTTGCCATTGATGGCGATAAAATCCATATTCATGGCATGGCAACTAGCGGATGGGACGATATCGGTATCGAAAAAATCATCACCCGGTCTGAAGGTAATGTTGTTTACACTATTGATGATGAGCCGGCAGCCGATGTGTTTGTAAAATTTTTTAAATTTACAGGAGCGGTTGATACAGCAGCAGAAATCATCGTAATGAATTTTGCCCAGTATCCCCTGCAATTGAAAAAAGACAATGGCAATGTGGTATTGCGGTCGCCAATGATGTCAGATCCCGATACCAAAGCATTAATATTTGCCGGAGGTATTCCGCAGGGAAGCAGGGTAAAATTTTCCGTGCCTCCTGGTTTTGATTTGGTGGAAAAAACGGCTGAACGGATCAGTGCCATGCGAAATGAAGTGGCCAATCCCGATGCCGTAATCATGTTTTCATGCAAAGCAAGGCATTTAGCATTAGGACCAATGATGAGTGATGAAGCAGGCAAAATCAGGAGTATATGGAACAAACCTTTATTGGGCTTTTTCACTTATGGTGAAATAGGAGCAGTAAAAGGCAACAGTTGCGATTTTCATAATGAAACCTGCTCCATGGTGGTGATGGAGGAAATTAAATAACCAGACCAGAACATCAATATGTTGGAAAAACTAAGGCAGGCAATCCTTTCATTGCCGATAAATGAAATAGAAAGGGAAAACCTGCTCAAAGAAGTGAAGCTTGCCGAAAAGCTGCTCGAAAGCGCTGACTTCCGGTACAATCGTACTATGATGGATAAAAACGCCATCACCAATATTCTAAATGCAAGCATTGCAGAAATTGAAAAACAAAAATCTGTAATTAATAAGCAAAAAAAGGAAGCACTAAACAGGGCCTCCATTGACCGCTTTCGTGCAGAAATTTCTTCTATGCAAACAGCAAAAGACCTGGATAGGTTTACACCTTTAATTTGGGACGAATTAAAAATTTTGGAAATTCCATTTATTCGCTCTGGCATCATTTTGATTGATGAAGATGACAATCATAATGTAGGAATATATTTATCTACTCCAGATGGTACTGGTATTGCAGCATTTAAATTACCAGCTTATAAAACACCTTTTTCCCAAAAAATATTTGATTATTGGAAATCCAAAGAGGATCTGATAGAACATTGGGATGCCGACACATTCTCAGCCTGGGCAAAAAGCCTGGTAGATATTCAGGCAATAGATTCCGACAAAAAATATTTAACCGATCATCCCCCTCAAAACCTCCACCTACATTTTCTTCCATTTGAATATGGAATGTTATACGTGGGAAATACAGAACCGTTAGACAAAGAAAAATTGGCCCTTGTAAGAGCATTAGCTATTGCATTTTCCACTGCCTATACACGCTACGATGATTATATAAAATTAGAAACTGCAAAAAAACTGGTTGATCAGTCGTTGGCAGAACTTAAACAAGCACAACAGCTATTGGTACAATCCGAAAAAATGGCTTCGCTTGGTGAACTTACCGCAGGTATTGCTCATGAAATTCAAAATCCGTTGAATTTTGTCAATAATTTTTCAGATGTAAATAAAGAGTTAGCTGATGAATTAATCGAAGAATTAGCAAAAGGTGATATACAATTGGCAAATGAAATCTCTTCTGACATAAAATCCAACTCTGAAAAAATAAATTTTCATGGGCAAAGAGCTTCTGCAATTGTAAAATCGATGTTGCAGCATTCCAGAAAAAGTGAAGGTCAAAAAGAACTTACTGATATCAATGCATTATGCGATGAATATTTACGACTGAGCTATCATGGATTGAGAGCAAAAGATAAAAGCTTTAATGCAAAGTTTGAAATGGATTTTGACGCTACACTTCCCAAAATAAAAGTAGTACCACAAGATTTGGGAAGAGTAATTCTGAATTTAATTAATAATGCTTTTTATGCAGTGTTAGAAAAACAAAAGTCCGCTGCTGAAAATTATTTAGCGCTTGTAACAATTTCCACCAGGTTAATGTCCCCAGATAAAAATGAATGGATAGAAATTAGTGTAAAAGATAATGGCAATGGCATTCCAAATAATGTTAAAGAAAAAATCTTTCAGCCATTTTTCACCACCAAGCCTACGGGAAGCGGAACAGGATTGGGATTGAGCCTGAGTTATGATATCGTAAAGGCACATGGCGGAGAAATATGGGTAGAGAGCAAAGAAGGAGAAGGTACAGTGTTCAAAGTTAAATTGCCTATTATTTAACCTCCCTTTGCATAGGCGTAGCCTCGCATCATATTGTTGCAACGGAATAATAAATAAAATGGGTAACAGAAAACATCTTGTATGCAAATCGCCTGTTTTTTTAAAAAACCTTTGCAGAGGCGTAGCCTCGAACTATTTTGTTGCAACGGAATTCATTCCGTTGAAAATGGACATTTTATAACAACGGAATTCATTCCGTTGTAAAAAAAAAAAGAAAATTAAACGAGTGCCGTAGGCACGAAACATATTTCATCAACAAAAAGGAAATGGCAAACACATATCATCAGATTTATTTACAAATAGTATTTGCAGTAAAATACAGAGCTGCAGTAATTGATAAATCATGGAGTAACAGGTTATATGGAGTGATTGGAAATTTAATCAATGAAGCAAATTGTAAGACCATTATTGTCAACGGTGTTGAAGATCACGTACATTGCTTTTTAGGATTAAAACCTGTAGTTTCTGTATCTGAATTAATGAAAACAGTAAAGGCAAAATCATCAAAATATATTAATGATCATTCGCTGACTTCCGAAAGATTTGAGTGGCAGGAAGGATATGGAGTGTTTTCTTATAGTCAATCGCAAGTGGACAGAGTGTACAAGTATATCCAAAATCAGGAAGCACATCACAAAAAGCAGACTTTTCTTGATGAGTACTTGTCTTTTTTAAAACAATTTAATGTAGAGTATGATGACCGGTATATTTTTCATGAACCAATTTAAGCATGCATCGTGCCTACGGCACTCAAAATGCATAAGGGACATTTTACCCCCGGATTAAAATCCGGAGTTACAACTTAATTCGAGCCTACGGCTCTGCAATATTAGAAATAGAACCTTGTACATAGGCATATTCTCGTTTTTATGAATCATTGGGAAATATTTAGATTGTATATCACATGTTTTTTTAACAAACTTTGCAGAGGCATAGCCTCGGATCAAATTGTTGCAACGGAATAATAAATAAAATGGGCAATAGAAAATATCTTGTATGCAAATCGCCTGTTTTTTTTTAAAAAACCTTTGCAGAGGCGTAGCCTCGAACTATTTGTTGCAACGGAATTTATTCCGTTGTAAAATAGAAAGCTTTAAACGAGTGCCGTAGGCACGATACATTTTTCTTAAAAAAGAAAATTTAAATGGCTTTACAATGTAATAAATATTTCAAATTAAGAACAGTGCAGAGGCGTAGCCTCGAACTATTTTGTTGCAACGGAATTCATTCCGTTGAAATTAGACATTTTGTTGCAACGGAATATATTCCGTTGAAAATGGGCATTTTGTTTCAACGGAATATATTCCGTTGAAAATGGACATTTTTTATCAATGGAATTTATTCCATGAATTTTCAATAAAAATTGACATTGAAATATATCCATTTGAAAAATTATTAAAATGGGCAACAGAATATATTCATCTAATAAAAAATAGATTTGCATTACTATTTAACAGTAAAACCCATTAACTTTAAATAATTTCAAATTAAGGCGGTACCTTAAACCTCCCTCTTTAAATGCTTAGTATGAAATTAGTAACCCTGTTTTTAGTTTTGTTTAGCATTACCCACTGTGATGTATATGCTCAGGATACTAAGCCTTTGAAGAAACAATTATCCGCAGCTAAGGAAGATACCACACGTATAAGGTTGTTAAATAATATCGCTGATATTTATTATAATAATTACGAGTATGATAGTTGTAAAGAATATGCAACCCAGGCGCTCAATTTGTCCATCCGATTAGAAAACAATATTAGTGCAAATAAAAATGCTGATTACGCACTTCTTTGTAAAAAACTAAAAGCGAAGTCGATAGAAAATTATGGCAGCTCCATCATGTACGAAAATTCAAATGCATCAGTTGACTCTGTAGAAATAGCTGCAAAATACTGGAATGAAACAGGAGATAAAAAAGGCATAGCCTCTGTTTATCAGCGATTGGGTGAAGTATATACCAATCAAAATAATTTTACAAATGCACTTAAATATTACAATTTAAGCATCAATCTTTTCAAAGGCTTGGGAAATGAGGCTGCCGTAGCATTCCTGTATTACGATATTTCGCTCACGCAAAGATACATGGCAAATTATGGCGATGCACTGGAGAGCGGCATACTATCTCTTGAAATGTTTAAAAAAACAAAAGATACTTTGCTTATAATCCAGTGCCTTCTTGCAAATGGATTTACTTATATGCTTGCAAAAGATTACAAGGAGGCTCTTAAAACACAACAGGCAGGCCTCAATATGGCCATTGCATTTAAAGATTCAGAATATATAGCTACTTCTTACAGTGATATGGGAAACACTCATAAAAGGTCAGGAAATCTAAGTGCAGCATTAAATGATTACACAACTGCCTTCAATATTCGAAAAAAATTAAACAGCAGTTTCTATCTAAGCAGCAATCTTCTTTATATTGCTGATATACTTGCTAAACAGGAAAAATATCAAGAGTCGCTTGCAAAAGATTTTGAATCCTTGCAATATGCAAAGCAGCAAAAAGACGGAAGGTATATTTTAGATGTTTATTATGGTATTGCCGAAAATTATACTGCCATACATGACTATAAAAACGCCTTTTTGTATTATGATACTTTATTGCAGGTTAGCACAAAAATAAAAGACAATTTTCGCCGATCCTTGTCTATGCAGGGCATGGCAAATATATATTTAATGCAAAACAAAATTCAACCTGCCATAGATTATCTGCAAAAGGCTTTAATATTTACAGATACTGATGATTACCGAAATAATGTAGAAGTATATAAAGGTTTATCAACAGCCTATGAAAAAAAAGGAGATTATAAAAATGCTTTCGAAAGCTTAAGGCAGTACAAACGCTATAGCGACTCTGTGGAAGCACATGAAAAAACATTGAAACTAACAAGTCTTACCAATCAGTTAGAGTTTCAAAATAAACGGGCTCTGCTCAAAGCAAGCCAGGATAAACAACTTGCCATACAACAAAATCAGATAAAACAGCAAAAACTGCTTAGAAATATTACGAATGCAGGATTAATAATAGTCATTGTATTTGCATTTATTTTCTTTATTCGATTCAGGGAAAAAAGAAAATTAAATATTCAACTCGAAGAAACGGTGGTAAACTTGAAGTCAACTCAAAAACAACTCATCCAATCCGAAAAAATGGCTTCGCTTGGTGAACTCACTGCCGGCATAGCTCACGAAATTCAAAACCCTCTAAATTTTGTAATCAACTTTAGCGGAGTGAGCAATGAATTAATTGAAGACTATAAAAAAGAACAGAGTAAGCCCGAAGAGACACGGGATCAGGAATTAGAAAACGAAATTTTAGAAGATATAAAAAGCAATCTTGAAAAAATAAATCATCATGGCAAGCGTGCC
>JAFDXD010000121.1 GCA_018268135.1 Bacteroidota bacterium | reverse complement strand
CTTTTAACACAACGCCTTGTTGTATTACAGAATCTGCAGAAGCAATATAAATGGCATTTGAAATATAATTGCTGGCAGTGCGTAAAAAAATATTTGCAAAAAAACTTTGCCCCGTTTGGCTGTTGGTATAAGTATATCTGCCTGCTAATAAATGAGTGTATGATTGTTTTAAATAAGGGTTACCGCTACTTATTCTCAATGGGTTTGATTGGTTCACTACATCCTGCAACTGGCCGATTGAAGGAAAATCTGTTGAAGCCCTGTAAAATATTCTGATAGAACTTTTAGTGCCAAATTTTTTACGCCACATAAGGTTAGGTAAAAAATTTGAAAATGATTGTTTCACTTCTGTAACAGTGGGGAAAGTACGCATACTTTTCAATAAAGAATTTTGAAAATTTACGCCAACAGAAAATTGCTCATTTCTATCAGGAACATAACGATAGCTAAGGCCGGCATTATTGGTAGTGATGGTATTATCAAATTTATTAGAAAACTGAGGGGCAAACTCTGAATATTTTGTTCCATCAAAATTATATGTCTCCTGGTCTGCACTGCTTTTTTGAATAGAAGGAGAGTAGCTTAATTGTATTTGTGCTTTTTTGCCAACGGGTTCGGTATAACCAATATTTCCACTTATCGTTTGCCCGTTACTGTTATTATCGCTGTATTGATTTTGGGTAGAATCATTTATTAAGTTATTATCAAAAAACCGGTATTGCCCATCATTGACGCCAAAGCCGTCATTTTTTGAAAAGGCAGTTGTAAACCCGAGGGTAAAGGAGCGGCCACGTTTTGCAAATGCGTGCCTAAACAATATACTGTTGCGTATATTATATCCATTTCTGTCGGAGCTTGTTTTATTGGTAGAGTTGCTGGTGGAGTCAGCCATTCCATAATAGCTCTGATAGGTAGAAAAGGCATTGGAAGAATAATTTTGCAAATTAATACTTGGAATAATATACAGCATGTTTGAAGAATCTATTTTATATTCAATCCTCATATTAATTCGCTGGTTGGTATTTTTTGAAGTAGAATTTCCTGTTTGATTGGTATAAAGATTACGCCCGTCATTCATCAGGGTTTGGGTGTTTACTATAGATTGATTATTGTTGGTATTATCATTAAAAAAATAACTACCGCTTGCCGTAATTTTTTGCCCCCATTTATCATTATAATTGATACCAACGGCATTGGTTTTACTAATACCCGGCGATTGCCCAACAGAAAAATTATCGCCGCCGCCATGCCCTCTGCCGCCGCCGCCACCGCCGCCTGTTACACCAAGCAAATCCTGCGAGCCAAAATTTTGCTGGTTTACATTATTAATATTGGCTACTACAGATACCCGCCTATCCCCATTAAAAAAACTAATATTACCTCCTGCGCTATACCTGCTATCGGTGCCATAGCCGGCATAAGCCCTTCCAAACTGCCCGTTTTTTATTTGAGATTTGGTTACAATATTGATGGCCTTTACAGAGTTGCCATCATCAAAGCCGGTAAGCTGCGCCTGATCGCTCAGCCTGTCATATACCTGTATTTTATCTACCACTTCAGAGGGTAGGTTTTTTAATGCTGCCGATGCATCATCACCAAAAAAATCTTTCCCGTCAATGGTTATTTTCTTTACTGTTTCGCCCTGGGCCGTTACAGTACCGTCTTTTGCCACAGTAATGCCGGGCATTTTTTTAATTAAATCTTCTGTAGTGGCATCGGGGTTTACTTTATACTGGTTTGCACTAAATTGGGCTGTATCGTCTTTTTGCGTTACAGGCGGCGCTACAGCTACTACCGTTACAGTAGATAGCTCTTTCCCTTTTCTTTCAACTCCCACATTACCTAAATTTTTGGCATTGCCATTAATGGTAAAAAAGGAAAGATTTTCCTGGTAATCTAATGCGGTAACCCGGAGTATATATTTGTTGTTTGGAATATTTGTAAAACTAAAATGCCCCTTTGTGTCAGATACTATTGTTTTTACAGTACTCGAATCTGACTGTAACAAAAGTGCCACATTGGCCCCTACTACTGGTTTATCGTCAGTTTTATCTCTTAAATTTCCGGAAATTACACCCGTTTGCGCCATGGCTGTCATCATCCATGTATTGATAAACGCAACCATTAAAACTCTTCTTAGTATATATATCTTTTTCATTGACTGTTAGACGCCACTCTAATATCAAAACCGTCGCTTCTATCAAAAAAAATATGTTAATATGCTTTAACAACATTTATACTAGATTTATATGGTATTTAAAAACTAAATTGCACCCCTAAATTTTTGTATTTATGAATTATAATAAAGTAGTATCTGTTACCGGCTTAAGTGGCCTATTTGAATTGGTGTCTTCAAAAGCAGATGGCGGCATAGTACGTTCGCTGGAAGATAATAGTACCCGCTTTGTAAGCAATAGGGTTCACAATTTTTCACATTTAGAGAGTATTGAAATTTATACCACCAAAGACAATGTGAACCTGGTAGATATTTTTGCTGCTATGAAAGCAAGTAAAGAAGCTTTGCCCGATGCTAAAGCAGATGCCAAAGCCATTAAAGCGTATTTTGAAAAAGTGTATCCCGATATGGATTTTGAAAGAGTGTATGGCAGCGACATGAAAAAAATGGTTAAGTGGTATGATATCCTATCCAATAAAGGCATCGAAATAAAATTATCAGAGGTACAGCCTGAAGAAAATGCAGAAAATACTGCAGAAAAAAAATCACCTGCACAAGCTGAACCCGCAACTCAAAAAGCAGCAGCTGTAAAAAATGCACCTGCAAAAAAAATAAACACTCCTCGTAAGATGGCTTAATGGATTGACCACAATTTATATTAGCCCTTATTTATTGTAAGGGCTCTTTATTTTATCGCAATTTTAATCAGCAAAAATGTATAATGCAGATATAAAAAAAACTCCCAGAAATTTTGTTCCTCAAAACTTTACAGTTACTAACTGGGAAAACCTTGAACCTTTTTTTAAAGATTTGACACAAAGGCCCATTAGCAATGTAAAAGATTTAGAAAAATATATGCATGACCAAAGTGAGCTGGAAGCCGTGGTAAACGAAGATTTAAGCTGGCGGCAAATAAAAATGACCTGCGATACTGAAAATAAAACCCTGGAAGAAGCCTACAATTATTTTTGTACTCAAATACAACCCCATATTGACCTCTATTCCGATGCTCTTAATAAAAAATTATTAGCCTCGCCTTTTTTAGCTCTGCTTGATAAAGAAAAATATGACACCTACCTGCGTGAGGTAAAAAAAGATATTGAATTATTTACAGAACAAAACATTGCCATACAGGCAGAAACTTCTGTGCTGCAACAACAATTTGGCCAAATAACCGGAGCCATGTTAGTAAATGTAAACGGTAACGAATATACGCTGCAGCAGGCTGCAAAATTTTTAGAAAACCCCGACCGCTCCATTAGAGAAAACGTGTATAAAACAGTACAGGAGCGAAGGCTGCAAGATAAAGACAAGCTGGATGAGCTTTTTGATAAACTGGTAGCATTAAGAAATACAGAGGCCAAAAATGCAGGCTTTGAAAATTACAGGGATTACAGGTTTAAAGAGCTTGGCAGATTTGATTATACAAAAGAAGACTGTTTTAAGTTTCATGATGCTGTAAAAAAATATGTATTGCCACTGGTAAATGAAATTTACCAAAAGAAAAAAGAAAAATTAGGCGTAGATACTCTGCGCCCCTGGGATTTAGATGCCAAGCCTGCAGGCACAATGCCACTGCGCCCCTTTACTACGGGTGATGAGCTTTTGCAAAAAAGCATAGAATGTTTTTCAGCGCTCAAACCATTTTTTGGAGAGTGCCTGCAAAAAATGAAAGACCTTCAGCATCTTGATCTCAATAGCAGAAAAGGTAAAGCCCCCGGTGGTTATAACTGCCCACTGGATGAAAGCGGAGTACCTTTTATATTTATGAACGCTGCTGGCCAAATGAATGATGTTACCACAATGGTGCATGAAGGCGGCCATGCCATCCACTCCTTTTTAGCCCATCACTTGCCACTAACGGGTTTTAAAGAATACCCAATGGAAATTGCAGAAGTAGCAAGCATGTCAATGGAGCTTTTTAGTATGGATAAATGGGATACTTTTTTTAGCAATGAAGACGATCTTAAAAGAGCTAAAGAGCATCAGTTAGAAAGAGTGATTACTATTTTTCCCTGGATTGCCGTTATAGATAAATTTCAACACTGGATATACGAACACCCCACTCATACGCATACCGAACGTACCAATGCCTGGCTTAATATTTTAGAAGAATTTTATGAAGGAGTAGTGGACTACAGTGGCCTGCAGGCATACAGACAAAATGCCTGGCAACGGCAATTGCATTTATATGAAGTGCCTTTTTATTATATTGAATATGGCATAGCACAGTTGGGAGCTATCGGCATGTGGATGCAATTCAAAAATAATAAAGAGGCTGCCCTCACTAATTATTGTAATGCGCTGGCGCTGGGAAGTACTAAAACCCTGCCCGAGTTGTATAAAACAGCAGGGCTCGAATTTGATTTTTCGCCGGAAAAGGTAAAAACACTGATGGATTTTGTAAAAACAGAGTTAGATAAAATTTATAGGATTGGGTAGAATGAGTGCCAAACAATTTTTCAGCTTTTTTTATGCAGCCTCTAATTTTTTGTTACTTTTTGAATCAACACAAAAAGTAAATAAAGAAAAACCCATTGTGGTTAAAGGTTTGAATTCAAAAATACCTATTTCTATAATGTTGTATTACTGTTAACAATAACTTTTATCTATTTACAATTAGTAAATTAGCTTTCACGCATCTATAAGAACCATACTATGCTATATTTTTTTAAAAAAATAAATACCCTTTTTGCGCTATTATTTATTTTATCCCTACAGGCAAATGCCCAGGATGTAAATACACTTATTACCAACTATGGCGATAAATACAGCCCCGACAGGCTTTATATCCATTATGATAAATCGAGCTATGCATCCGGCGAAACTATTTGGTACAAAGTATATATGATGAATACCCTGCTGCCGGCAGAGGAAACTAAAAATATTTACATAGACTGGTTAGACGACAAAGGCAACCTGCTATTACATGCTACTGCCCCGGTGGTGGGCGGCGCTACTAATGGACAGTTTGATATTCCTACAGATTATAAAGGCAAACTGATACACGTAAGAGCGTATAGCCGCTGGATGTTGAATTTTGACACCGCATTTTTTTACAATAAAGACATTAGGATACTTTCCAGAAACAATGATAATGCTACAGCCAAACTAACGATTATCCCTACACTAAGTTTTTTTCCGGAAGGCGGCGATGCCATTGCCGGTATCAAAAATAAAATTGCTTTTTTAGCCAACGACCAATGGGGCAGGCCTGTAAAAATAACCGGTATTATTGTAAACAATAACGGTAAAGTAACCGATACATTACATACGATGCATGATGGTATGGGATATTTTTATCTCACCCCCGAAGCAGGCCATACATATACAGCTAAATGGAATGACGAAAAAGGCGTAGGACATACTACGGCATTGCCTTCTATTAAAGAAATGGGCGTTGCACTACGCATTGAAGTAGCCGGCAGCTCTCGTAATTTTTTTGTAGAACTTTCTCCCGGTTTATCCAATAGCATCGACAGTATGCATTTAGTAGGTACCATGTACCAACACCCTGTGTTCAATATTTCAAAGCCTACATCGGCAGCTATTAAAGGTATCATACCCACACAAAGCCTGCCTACCGGCATTTTAACCATCACCTTATTTGATAACCATTGGAATGCAATAGCAGAAAGAATAACGTATGTAGAAAATGACGATTACTCCTTTACTCCACAGCTACAAGTGCAGCATTGGGGCTTAAGCAAAAGAGCTAAAAATGAACTTAAAATATCCGTACCGGATAGCATCGTATCAAGCCTGTCAATTGCAGTAACTGATAACGAAATTGGAGGAGACAGCAGTAGCAATATTTTTTCGGGCTTGCTATTAAGCAGTGAGCTAAAGGGCGAAATTTATAAACCCGCCTATTATTTTTCTGACAATAGCTATGAAGTACAACAAAATCTTGATCTTGTTATGCTCACACATGGATGGAGAAGATTTAATTGGGAAGAAGTATTAAAAAACAAACCCGTAAAGTTTTTATATGCAAAAGATACCTCTTACATGACCCTATCCGGTACCGTGGCAGGTGCAGGGCTTATAGCCCCCGATGCCAACATTATATTATTAATAAAACAAAAAGATAAAGCAGGTCAAATATCGATGGTGCCAATTCAACCCAACGGCAATTTTAATGATGCTACTACCTTACTATTTGATACTGCAACTGTATATTACCAGTTTCAGAAAAAAGAAATGAAAAATGCCTCAGCCCAATTTATGACAAACAGGCTTGCCATGTATCCAATAAAGGGGCTAAAAAATGGTATTGGCTTTTGGTCTGATACCTCGGGAAACTATCGCCAATGGTATCTTTCAAATGCTGCTAACGATCTTGCCTTTAAAGAAAAAGTAAAAACTTTAGATGCTATAATTATAAAAAGTAAAGGAAAATCGCCCGTACAACTATTAGATGAAAAATATACAAGTGGTATGTTTAGCGGTGGCGATAGCTACCAGTTTGATGTGATGAATGACCCCTTTGCCTCATCGGCTCCGGATATATTTAGTTATTTACAAGGCAAAGTAGCCGGGCTGCAAATAACCAATACAGGCAATGCAGGCAGCGCACCCACTTTATCATGGAGAGGTGGCGCACCCCAAATTTATTTAGATGAAATGCCAATAGATGCTGACTTTGTATCTACCATTAACGTAAATGATATTGCTTATTTAAAAGTAATCAGGCCACCATTTTTTGGAGGCAGTGGCAACGGAGGCAATGGTGCTATTTCCATTTACTCACGCAGAGGTGGTGATGTAAAATCTGTACCAGGCAAAGGGTTAGCCAATAATAAAGTATATGGTTACACACCTATTCGCCAATTTTACTCGCCCGATTATGATAAGTTTAGGCCCGAAGATGCTAATACCGATATTAGAACTACACTATATTGGAACCCTGGCCTTTCATTAACTCCACAATCACCTAGTGCCATTGTGAGCTTTTTTAATAATGATGTTACCAAATCATTTAGGGTAGTTATAGAAGGTATGACAAAAGATGGAAGGCTTGCTCATATAGAGCAAATTATGGAGTAGCCTTTTTTTTACAATCGTTACAAATTCCTGATACAATCATGGCTGATTGGGTAGGAGTAAACCCTGTGGGCAGTTTTACTATCGGCACTGTTACATCATCCAGGCAAATTGTTTTTTGGCAATGGCTGCAAATAAAGTGTACATGGTTATCATGATGATGCCCCTGGGCACAATCATGCTTACACAAAGCATATAATACTGCATTATCTGTAGTAGGTATTTGATGCACAATTCCTTTTTCTACAAATGTTTGCAAAGTGCGGTAAACAGTTACCCTGTCAAATGCGGCATCAGTATTTTTTTCAATATCAGCATGTGCTAAAGCCCCATCGGTTTCCAAAAAAAGTTCCAGAATCTTTTTTCTGCCTTCGGTTATACTTAGCCTGTTGCGTTTTAATATTTCTAATGATGTATCCATTATAATAGTTTAACCCGGGTTGTTGCTAAACCCTCCCATAAATCTTTTATGATCTATTTTTTCTTTGAGCAAACTTTTTATATCCACTAATAATTTTTGAACTTCATCTTCTTTTAATCCATCATAAATACCTCTTACCCTTCCAGACTTATCTACCAATGCAAAAAATTGGGTATGAATAAACTGGTCTTTAATCAACTGCGTACTATCGGGTTTACCATTATCAATCATATAGCCCTCACGTGCAAGTTTATACAGAGAGGCTTTGTCGCCGGTTACAAAATTCCAGTTAGTATTAGCAACCTCTTCCCCAGCCGGATACAGGTACGAAATGGTATAAGAGCCATCATCTCCTTTTAAAAGTTTGCCATTAATCATTTTTTGTTCATACGCTTTCAGTACAGGTACACTGTCCACCTCGGGCATACAGGTATGCGATATGATGAGAAAATTTTCATCATTTTTATAGGCATCAAACACTCGACGCATATTGGCATTTAACCTGGGGCATATCCCTTTGCAGGTTGTAAAAAAATATTCTGTTACATACACTTTGCCTTCTGTAGTTTGCTTTGTAATTTTTTTTCCATCCTGGTTTACAAAACTAAAATCAGGCACATTGGCATTTATCACCGGTAAGTTTGAAGCCGAAAAATCATAATCTTTAAATACAAAAGCATAAAACCCGGCCAGTAATAAGACAAAAAATACCAGGTAAATCAATCCCTTCTTTTTCATGTATGTACATTTATTCCGCACAAAGTTACACCCCAATTTGCACCTTAAAAAATAAGCTTACCCCTTGTAAGTTTTGCAACAATATTGCAAATTTATTACTATCTTTGCTTTTCTATGAATTTTAAAATAAACTGGGATGGCTTGGGAATTTTCACATCTTTGGCATGTGCCATACACTGTGCCCTGCTGCCATTAATTGCCAGTAGCTTACCGGTTTTAGGTATTAATATTATTCACAATAGTGTATTTGAGTGGAGTATGATATTGATTGCGTTTGTGGTTGGCTCCTATGCCTTATTTCATGGATACATCAGGCATCATCGCTCTTTTTTACCCCTTTTTGTATTTACCATTGGTTTTATTTTTTTGATAACCAAACAATTTTTTCACTCAATAGAAATTGTATTTTTAATACCCGCAGTAATACTAATTGTAAGTGCACATTATATCAATTACCGGCTTTGCCAAAAAAGCAAATGCAGCTCTGCCCATCATCAACATTGATTGTTTATTGGTAAAAATTATTACTGCTTTATTAGTTTTTGTTTTTCCTCATTAATTGCATCCAGCAAACCATTGGTAAATGAATCATCTCTCAGTTCCCAAAACATGATTCCATTTAGATTATTTTGAATGGCATATTTTGTTTTTAATTTCACAGAAGTTTTATCATCAAAACTGGCAAATAAACGCTGCCCTTCATTAAAAAAAAAGGGAGCCTGTGCTACAGTATCCCAATAATACTTATACCCTTTTGATTGTGAAAAACTGCTATCAAAATTTTTAAAAGACACTCCGTACTCAAACTTTGCAGGCTGGTACAATCCATTATTTAATGTAGTATCGCTTGCAAATACCCTTGCATAAAAAGCTGCGCCAATTACAATTTTACCTGCAGCTACACCAAGCCTTTTTAATTCTTGTATGCCATTATCGGCAGATAACATTTGCTTTGCTGAAGAAAACAGGGCAGTATGATGGCTGGAAAAATTTGTTGGAGCAAGGTCGTAACTCATTAGGTTTACCCTGTTTACCAATGGCATTACTTTTCTCCAATCGTATGAATAATCTATTTGATATTTTGAGCCACCTACAGCAAAGCTTATTTCAGATTTTTTTCCCAATACATGCCTCAATTGTTTTACCAGGGCTGTAAAATTATTTTTATCTTCCGGCATATATTTATGCCCGGGATACCCTTCTGTAGCAGGGTATTCCCAATCCAGGTCAATTCCATCTAAATGAAAATAATCAAGTAGTTGTTTTACTGTTTGTGCAAATGTTTTTCGCTGTTCTTCATCTGCAAATACATCTGAGCAGGTAGCACAGCCTCCCCAGCCGCCTAATGAAATCATTATTTTTAACTTTGGATTTCTCTCTTTTAATGCTACCAGGTGTTGCAGTGTGATGCTGTCTTTATTATTTCTTAAGCTGATGCTATCGCCACTTAAATGTGCAAAGCTGTAAATAATATGGGTTAGTTTTTCTACCGGAAAACTATCTATCATGGTATTATTACCGGTATAGTAAGCTATTACTGCAAAATTTTTATTCGATTTTTTTTGACAGTACGCAGCTGTGCTTACAACAATACAAGCAATAGCAATAAAACAATATCGCATCATCTAAAATATTAGATTTAAAGATATTCATTATTGTTTGTTTATTACTTATAAAAGATTAGGTAGAATGAGTGCAAAACAGATTTGCAAGGCTTGAGGCTTTGATTCTTTATTTACTTTTTGTCTTGATTCAAAAAGTAAATAAAGAAAACCTAATCCTATACTTATAATTCCTTAGAAATATTGAACCTTATTACACAACGCTTCTTTTTAAAATTTTATTAACTTGTAACAAATTATCTGCAATGAAAAAACTATTTGCACTTATGGCTTTTGCATTTTTATTTACTATGGCTAAAGCTCAATCAAATGCAGCCTTACAAATAAACGCCGCCTTGCAACAGCAATTGCAGGCATGGAACACGGGAGATATTAATGCTTTTATGCAGACTTACTGGCAAAGCGACTCTCTTATGTTTATTGGCAAAAGCGGTGTTACCTATGGCTGGCAAAATACATTGAACAATTATAAAAAAGGATACCCTGATACGGCTGCAATGGGCAAGCTCGATTTCACTATTATTGAAACAAAAAGATTATCAGCTTTATATTATTTTGTAGTAGGCAAATGGCATCTCACCAGAAGCATCGGCAACATAGGAGGTAGCTTCACCTTGCTTTTTAGAAAAGTAAAAAACAAATGGCTCATTGTGGCAGATCATTCCAGCTAAAAAAATTATTTCCATTTGCGTCTGATGTAACGGATCAAAAAAAATAAGCTCACCGTAAATAAAATGTAATACACTATATTTTTCCAGCTAATTTTATTTTCAAAAAAACCATACCCCAGGTATATGCCTACCAATACATTCGCAATCATCCAGATAAGGATAATAGCAATTGTATTTACAATTAAAACAAGAAATTTTCTAATATCATCTTCTGCACGCATACAGCAAGTTATTTTATTTTAAGCAATTCAAATGCTGCACTATCTCCTTTAAAAACATTGAAGTCAACATAAGGCCCAATGCCATTTACATGGCCGCTTTCATTGTGTTGCCAAAATATCCAGCTTCTTTGTATTCGGGGTTTATCTTTTACCAAATAATGTGCTACCCACAAGGGGTAATCATCAAATTTGCCGGATAAATACCGGTTATAAAAATCTACATTGGTGTAAATAATTGGTTTTATGCCATATTCTTTTTCTACAGCATTTAGCCAATCGGCTACATGCTGCTGCAATACGGCTATCGGTGCGCCATAAGCCTGCTCTATATCCAACACGGGGGGCAGGTCGCCTTTTTGCAACTGCACTGTTTCTATAAAATTTTGTGCTTGCAGTTTCCCGCTTTTGGGGGCTATAAAAAAATGATAAGCGCCTCTTGCAATGGCCTGCTTTTTGGCAAAGAGCCAGTTGCGTCTAAATTGTTCATCTACATTTCCATAACCCTCCGTAGCCTTAATAAATGCAAATGATATTTTTATATTATTTACATTCATTTGCTTTACATCTTCCCACGATATATTTTTTTGATGCTTGCTTACATCAATGCCATGCACTTTATAATTTACAGGAATATCTATTCCAAAAGCAGGGTAGTGTACAAAATTGGGTTTAAAAATAAGGGAAGTAAAATACCATGCCAAAGCAGCTACAATGGTCAGCGCAAAAAATAACTTTATGTATGTGTATGCCCGTTTCTTTTTTTTTCGTTTTGCCATCTGCACATTTACAAATTATTTGTAAAGTGCTATTTTATTATCGGCTGAACAAATTTTTTATTATCGGCTATCACTTTTACCATATAAATTCCATGAGAAAAATTACTCATTGGTAACTGTATCAGTTCGGCGCCATTGATTAATTGAATATTTTTTGAAAGAACCATTTGGCCTAATGCATTATAAATTTGCAGGCTTGCATTGCTGGCTGCAAAGTCGTGAAGATACACTGTTAATGGGCCTGTAGCGGGGTTGGGATATATCTCTACCGCCCCTTTACCACTGTTGGGCAATGCCAGTTTTTCGGTAGTATTGTTTTTTGTTATCAGCCAATACTCGGGATCTACCAATACTGTATCGGCAGCAAAGCCAATATTTTTTACAAAAATTTCATTATTTATTTTATTATCTACTATCACCGTTTTTTGCTGAGTTGCATTTTTAAATGTAAGCGCTACAGGCAGTTCAAAAAAAGGAACAGAAGCATCCGATGTGGTTTGATTCATTTTTATCTGTACACTTTGCGTACCAAGCTGGCTCCAGCTTACATGGTAAGATGGGTAGCCCTGGCCGGCATACCATTCTTTAAAAAAATTGCTGAGGTCTATCCCGCTTACCTGCTCCAGGTTTCGCTGCAGGTCAGCTGTGCGGGCATAGCCATAAATGACGGCAGGGTCTTTTTGATATTTTCTTAAGCCGCTAAAAAAAACACTATCTCCTAATTTAAATCGAAGCATATTTAACAGGTAAGAACCTTTATTATAAGTAAGCCTGCCATCAAATATGCGGCCTACATTGGTAGTGTCATCTACTTTTACCGAGCCGTTTGGTAAAGATGTAATATTGTCTAACACTGCTTTTCTGTTGCCAAGTTTATTTTGCGGATGAGCCGTTTCCATATAAAATGCTGCACAAAATGTGGCAAAGCCCTCATTAAGCCAAATATCTTCCCAGCTGCCTGTAGTAATTTTATCGCCAAACCATTGGTGCCCCAGTTCGTGAGCCATCAGGCCTTCCTCGGGTGTAATAATAAAGGTAGAAGTTTGATGCTCCATACCGCCTCCCCAGCCAAATTGTACATGGCCATATTTTTCTTTTATAAATGGATAATCGCCAAATGTATTATGATAAAGTTGCAAAGCAGATAATACCATTGGAGTATTTGCCTGAAAAAGCGCAAGGTTTTCGGGATAGCAGTAAGTTAGCATTGGCAACGTAATATTCCCTAACTGTACGGTATTATTAAAAACAGAATAATTGGTAACTGCAAAGCATACCAGATAACTGGCAATGGGGTAGCGGTGTTTCCAATGTGTAATCATTTTAGTACCACCATTTATCAAAGTTTCTGACTGCAAAAGCCCATTGCTTGCGGCTTTATAATTAGAAGGGTGAGTAATATATACATCTATTGAATCTGCTTTATCGCCCAGGTTTGTTTTGCAGGGCCACCAGTCTTTGGCGCCATAAGGCTCACTTAGCGTCCATATTACAGGCGTGCCTAAGTGGCTATCTTGTATAAATGAGCCAAAGCCTGTATTGCCGGGTACTCCATGATAATAAATACTTACCGAGTCGAGTGTATTTGCCGCAATTGCATTTGCAAAATTTATGGCAAGCGCTTCTGCAGGATGTAAAAAACCTACTGATTGCCCATGACATGTAACACTGTCTGTAATCAGGTGGCTCGACAAATCTAATGTAATAGAGCTCGTAGAAGCCGGAACATAAAAATACATGGTAACCTTTCCATTTATATACCTCACTGCCGGATCTACCTCCCATTCGCATCTGAAATATTTTATATCATAATTATCAGACGAAAGGCTGCCTTGCACCCCATTAGTCATGCCAATATGCGCATCTCTTTCGGCTGCCGCTATTGCAAGCACATTTTTACAAAAAGGATACTGCTGGCCCATTGCTTTTACCGCTACCAGGCAAAGTATTAAACAGAAATAGCGCATTTGAATTTTTATTTATGAATTCTATAATATTTTTTTTGGAAAAATACAAGGCAATATCAACAATTAGTTTGCGTTATACACTATACTTTTTACCAAAAACGAAGTAAAAGGTATATTATTTTATAGGATTAGGCAGAATGAGCACAAAACAAATTTTCGAGGCTTGGGCTTGGGCCTCATTAAAAAGCGTTAAGTAAATAATGAAAACCCTAATAGGAATAAAGGTTTGATATTAAAACCCCTAATCCTGTTATTTTATATTAATAATAATTGCACTACTTTGAAAAACACTTTTTTAAATTCACTATTGCTGAGTGTATGTACAATTGTAATTGCCGGTACGGCAAAAGCTTATTCGCCTGCCGATACCACTAATAATAATTTATTGGCCTGCATAGATAATATTCCCAAAAAAGAAATTGTGATTAAAGAAGCCAATGTGCTGTACCCATCTATATTTGCCGGTGCAGAAAATGAATCAATGGAGTATATTGAAAAACTTTCTGAAAACAGGAAAGCATATCTTACCCGAATTTATAAACTCAGCAAAAAGTATTTTCCTAAAGTAGCACCTATTTTAAAAAAACAAAATATACCGGCAGAGTTTGCCGTATTGATGGCATTAGAAAGTGGCTTTAACTCCAATGCTGTATCAAGCGCAGGCGCTGTGGGTTATTGGCAAATAATGGATGATGTAGCAAAAGAATATGGATTAAAAATTGCAGCTAAAGAAAAAACCAAAGAAGTTGAAAAAGTAAAACCACATACCAACAAACAAAAAGCAATAACAGATGAACGAAAAAATTTTGTACGCTCTACCCATGCTGCTGCAAGATATTTAAAAGACCGCAGCCGAAACCTCAATGGCAACTGGCTACTCATAGCAGCAAGCTACAACTGTGGGGTAGGTAATGTATGGGATGCAATGGAAAAATGTGGCAAATCCAACCCGGATTTTTGGGACATTAAAGATTACCTGCCTGCCGAAACAAGAGCATACGTAATGAACTTTATTGCTCTAAACGTAATTTTTAAAAACTTTGATAATTTTTCAAAAAACAATCTCTGCTTTAAGCCTGTTTTAGTAAACTATACCCCTCAGCAAATGAATACAGCCGCTACTTTACAGCAAACTGATTAAGCTGTAACCACAGCATCTTAAAAATGGGGTAATGTTAGTAAAAACCTCTGTCAATCTTGTTTGCTTTGCATTAATAAACTAATTTTGCGGCTCACATCACCGGAAACTCCGGAACTCTTATAAAATGAGCGATGCAATAAAACACGAATGTGGTCTGGCATTCATCAGGTTACGCAAACCTTTCAGTTATTTTCAACAAAAATATGGCTCAGTTTTGTATGGCATCAATAAGCTATACCTGCTGATGGAAAAACAGCACAATCGTGGGCAGGATGGTGCTGGTATTGCCGCTGTAAAGTTAAATACCGAACCGGGGTATCCATTCATGTATCGTCTTCGCAGCAATGCCCCACAGCCTATATCCGATGTATTTGCTCAAATAGGCAAAGAAATTGATGAAGTAGAAAAATTTCAACCCGACATTAAAAATCATCCCGGCCTAATGAAAGGCCATATTAATGTAATGGGTGAAGTATTGCTAGGGCATTTAAGGTATGGCACTCAGGGTAAAAACGATGTAAATTTTTGCCATCCATTTATAAAAAGAAATACCATCCCCAGCCGTAACCTTGCCCTCGCAGGCAATTTTAACCTGGTAAATACGGAAGAATTATTCGACCTCATTAATATGACCCCCGGCGAGTTTCAATGCCAGAGCGACCTTGCAGCCATGATGGAAGTAGTGCACCGTTTTTTAGTACAAGCAGATGAAAATGCACCGGGCCATTTAGATATAAGCGGAGTATTAAAAAAAGCAGTTCCGCTTTTTGATGGCGGCTTTCATTTTGCAGGCATAGTGGGCAATGGCGATGGCTTTGTAATGAGAGATGCCAATGGCATTCGCCCATCATACTATTATATAAATGATGATGTAATAGTAGCAGCAAGCGAAAGAGCTGCTATACGCACTGCTTTTAACCTGGGCGAAGGCGAAGTAAAAGAATTAATGCCCGGCATGGCTCTTATTGCAAAGGCAAATGGCAGTTACAGCATTGAACAAATCATTCCGGCAAAAGAAAGAAAAGCCTGCAGTTTCGAACGCATCTATTTCAGCAGAGGCAGCGATGAAAAAATTTACAGGGAAAGAATAGCCCTCGGCTACAATCTAAGCCCAATAGTACTCAAAGCTGTAGAGTACGATTTAAAAAACACCATCTTTTCTTTTATCCCCAATACCGCAGAAATAGCATTTTACGGATTAATAAAAGGGGCACAGGATTACCTCGATAAAATAAAATTAGAACGCATACTTAGCTGGGGAAAAGATATAGACCCTGCCAAACTATCAGAAATGATTAACCGAAAAGTGAGGATGGAAAAAATTGCAATCAAAGATGTAAAGCTTCGCACTTTTATTACAGAAGACAGCAGCCGCAATGAAATGGTACAGCATGTGTATGATATTACCTATGGCACCGTTAAAAAAAATGAAGACACCCTTATAGTTATTGATGATAGCATTGTACGGGGCACCACGCTTAAAGAAAGTATTATCAGAATGCTCAGCAGGCTTCACCCCAAAAAAATTATCATCGTGTCTTCAGCGCCACAAATCCGCTACCCCGATTGCTACGGAATTGACATGAGCAAAATGGGCGACTTCATTGCCTTTAAAGCCGCAGTAGCGCTGCTTTACGAAAGAAAACAAGAATCGGTACTTACTACAATACTTGAAAAGTGCAAAGAATTGCAACGCAACAATCAATTGCATACCGAGAACCTGGTAAGGCAGGTGTACAAACCATTTACTTTAGAAGAAATATCTAAAAAAATTGCAGAACTCATCACTCCTCCCGAAATAAATATACCGGTAGAAGTTATTTATCAAACCATCGAAACCCTTCACGAAGCTTGCCCCAACAACAAAGGCGATTGGTACTTTACCGGTAATTATCCCACACCCGGCGGCAACAGGGTTTGCAATAAAGCTTTCATCAATTTTATGGAAGGAAAAAATGTAAGAGGATATTAAAAATATTTTTGGTGCGGTGTACAGCAGTTACTTGTGCAGCCATAGTTCGGGCTATCCGCTACAAGCATCATCAGCGCCAGCCCCGCTAAGCCTACGCTAAGCTTCTTCGCTTTTCGCTTCTATCCCGCCGCTCATCGGCCATACAGCTTACAGCAGCAGATTGTAGAAAGTATTTCAGCATTGGTAAAATATTTTTTTGCAGCAACCTGTCAATGCCCATTTTCATTTTTTACTTTTGTTAGTATGAGCCATCGTCCACACCTCAGCAAAGACAAAAAACTGCAAAAAGTATTAGCCCTGCAAAGCGAAATAGAATTAACCAAAAAAAACAATGTACACCTGCATCTTTGCTCATCCATCATCAGCCAGCAATTAAGTACCAAAGTGGCCGATGTTATTTATGGCCGGTTTTTACAACTATTTAAAAAGAAAATTCCTTCGCCAAAAGATATACTTGCCCTGGAGTTTGAAACCCTTCGCAGCATTGGCCTGTCTAATGCAAAAGCCAATTATGTAATAAACGTTTGCAATTTTTTTATAGAAAATAAAGTTACAGATGCCCACCTTCATAAAATGGAAGATGAAGAACTGATAACATTTTTAACGCAGATAAAAGGTATTGGCAGGTGGACGGTAGAGATGATTTTAATGTTTACGCTTGGTCGGGAAGATGTATTTGCTGTGGACGATCTGGGCATACAACAAGCCATGGCAAACATTTACAAGCTCCCGGCTTCCGATAAAAAAATAATGAAACAAAAAATGATTAGCATCTCTGAAAAATGGCGTCCCTACCGTACTTACGCCTGCAGGTATCTTTGGAAATGGAAAGATGCCAAATAAACCATCACTCTCCTTTTACCATCCATACAATTTCTTCCAGATACTTTTTATCCGTTTCATCAAATTCTTTTATCTCGGTACTATCAGCATCAAACACTGCAAATACTTCCTCATTTTTATAAATCGGAATTACAATTTCAGATCTTGATGTGCTGTTGCAGGAAATGTGCCCCGGAAATTTTGTTACATCATCCACCAACAAAGTTTTTTTATTTGCCCATGCTGTGCCGCACACACCTCTGCCTTTTTTTATTCTGGTACATGCTACCGGCCCCTGAAAAGGCCCCAAAACAAGCTCTTCATTTTTTACCAGGTAAAAACCAATCCAAAGCCAGTTGAATTGCTCTTTTAAAGCAGCGGCTGTATTTGCCATGTTTGCAATAAGGTCTGGCTCGCCATCAAGCAATGCTTTTAGCTGTGGTATTAAATGCTCATACTGTTCCTGTTTTGTACCGCTAAAAATTTCCAAATCTTCTGCCATGCAGCAAAGATACTGCTGTTAAATTTTGATTTTAGATGGTTGGAATGAATTTTGGGACTCTTATTAAAAATTATGTATAGAAGCCTGTCTTAAATGTGCAGCTATTTGCAACCATTGTGCTTCATGCTGTACAAAAGAAGAAGATGTAAAAATGATGGCAAACTGTATTCAACTTAAAAGATATGCAGCTTGTGTGCAAAAATGTGCGACGCCTGTGCGGATGAATGCAAGAATCACGAGCATGAACATTGCCGGGAGTGTGCGGAAGCATGCAGCTACTGTGCGGATGAGTGTGAGATAATGTAAAATGTTTTAGATATTATTTACAAAGCCTGCAATCATATCATGCTCAAATCCTTTTTGAAAAAGGTATTGCTGCACTTTTTTCTTCTTTATAAAAATATTTTTTTCTCCTTTCAGCAAAGCCAGTTTGGCAATTGCCAACTTTTGAAAAGTTGCAGAATATTCTTTATCATCAATAGAATTAAGGGCTTTTTTAATTAAATATTCCCCAATCCCTTTTTGCCTTAACTCGTATTTAATCTTAGATTTCCCCCATTGTTTCATCCTAAAATGCCCACCGGCATAGGCAATTACAAACCGCTCTTCATTCAGGTAGTTTTCTTCCACTAATTGCGACAGCAATTGCTCTACTTCGGCCTTGTACAAGCCAAAGCTATACAGCTTTTCCTTTGTTTCTCTATGGTTTCGCTCCTGGTAAGCACAGTAATGCTTTATCTTTCGCCAGGCTTCCTCCATGCCAATGTTCAGCTTTTGCATGTTGCAAAAATAGGCGGTAGCAAGCATCATTTTTATTAGCACCCTGCCTCTTTTAGCATTAAAATTTATATCTTGGGCAGATACTTTCATTATTTTATCTTTGATGCTAATTAAACAAACAATATGAAGTTTATCGTTTCTTCTTCAGCGCTGCTGAAACAATTGCAACAAATTAGTGGTGTTATCAATGCCAATACTGTTTTGCCCATACTGGAAGATTTTTTATTTGAAATAGAAAAAAACAAACTAACCGTAGTAGCTACCGACCTTGAAACCGTGATGAAAGTGCATCTGGAAATTGAGGCAAAAGACAGTGGCAAAGTTTGTATCCCCGCCAAAATATTGTTAGACTCTTTAAAAAACATTGCAGAGCAGCCGCTTACTTTTAATATTGATAAAAACTTTGGCGTAGAAATTACCAGCGACAATGGCAAGTACAAAGTGATGGGCGAAAACCCGGATAATTTTCCCAAAGAGCCTGCTGCTGATGAAGCCAATAGCTTCACCATGACTTCAACAGCATTGGTTACAGCCATTCATAAAACCATTTTTGCGGTAAGCAATGATGATCTCCGCCCTGCTATGACAGGTGTGTTTTTTGAGTTAGATAAAAAAAGTATCAGCTTTGTAGCTACCGATGCTCACAGGCTTGTAAAATATACTCGTACAGATGTTAGCTGCCCTAAAAAAGATTCTTTTATTGTTCCCAAAAAACCATTAAACCTTTTAAAAGGCGCTTTGCCCGATAATGAAGATGAGCTAACCATCTCTTATAACAGCAATCATTTATTTATTACACATGGAGGCACCGAGTTGGTGTGCCGCCTGATTGATGCCCGTTTTCCGGATTATAAAGTAGTAATACCGGTGGATAACCCTTACAAAATGACTGTGGGCAGGGGCGATTTTCAAAATGCTTTAAGAAGGGTAAGTGTATTTAGTAATAAAAGTACTTACCAGGTGGCGCTATCCATTAGCGGAAGTGAGTTGCAGCTTGCATCGCAGGATGTTGATTTTAGTTTTGAAGGTAATGAGCGCATGGCCTGCCAGTACGATGGCGAAGATTTACAAATAGCCTTCAATGCAAAATTTTTAATAGAAATGCTTAATGGCGCCGATACAGATGAAATAAATATGGAGCTAAGTACCTCTACCAAAGCAGGTATTATTAAACCTACCGAAATGGGCGATGGCGAAGAATTATTAATGCTTGTAATGCCTTTAATGCTCAATAATTAATGGAGCCGAATGTATAAATAAAAGCCACCGGTTAATATAAAACCGGTGGCTTTTTTATGTGCATTATTTCATCAATAATCTTCCCGGCATGTAAGAAGCCTTTGCAAAAACAATATTTTTTCTACAAAAAATCTACTGCATTCACTTAACTACTTACCTATTTTATTCAGTTTTTTTATAAAATTGGTAATCAGCTTCCAGGTACTTATATCTGCATCAAATACAGTATTTAACCCCTGCTCTTCAAAAGGCGGGTCGCCAAGCATATCCTCGCCTTTTTGCCAAAGTTTTTGTTTGTAAGTAGGGCGGCCCATCCCTCCAAAGGCCCAAAAGTTTGCACCATTTATTACACCCCCTTCTTTTACGCTTGATAGTAATTGATTAAACATAAAAGAATAATACTCATCCCTGCTATGGGTGGTAGCCTTCAACGTAAATAAATGCTCGTCTCTTGGTAAACCAAACTCTTCAATTACCAGGGGCTTATTTACTTTTTGCATGGCAAGTACATGACGGCTAATATAATCCTGTGTATTTTTTATAATGGTATCCATGCCTTTAGCAATAGACGTATCTGAAAACCATCCCCAGTTTTTTGGCCAAATATGGATAGTGGCATAATCAATATTTTTATTTTGCTGCATAGCAATAAAATTATCCATGCCGCCGGTGCCAATATCTCCCTCTATACCTGCTGTTACCATGTGATTTTTATCAAGTTTTTTAATAGATGCAGCCGTGCCCGATATCCAGGTATTGTATGCATTTAGCGCCTCCGGCTCCATTGGCCTTGGCTCATTGGCAAGCTCCCAACTCATTATTGCCGCATCATCAGCATATTTTTTATGCGTAATGGTATTGGTACGGCCTACAATTTTTTTAATTACTTCAGCCTCTTGCTGTATGCAGGGGGTACAGGTATAAAATTTACTGGTATATGCCGATTGGTCTTCCCAGGTAAGCTTATGCCGCATTGTACTATCTGGCAACAATCCATTCCAGTTGAGATATTGTAAAAAGCCACCGCTCCATTCCCAGTTATTGGTAAGGTATAGCACTGCTTTCATATTTCGTTTACCCATCTCCGATAGTAAAAAATCAAGCCCGGCTAGTACTTCTTTTTTATACATACCTTTTTCCGGCTGAAAGGCAGGCTCTACTCTCAATACGCCACTTATCAGGCCTTCGCCTTCGGCAGCAGCCAATACCCTTAAGTTGATAACGCCCTTTTGCTTTAAAAAATCCAATTCTTTTTTTAATCTTTCTCTTCCATTTGGCGTTAAGCCTAACAAAGCCCCATACCAGTAATTGGCTCCTATGTAGTGATAAGGTTGCCCGTTTACAAAAAAATGGTGTCCCCTGGTGGTTACAAAATCATTTTTTTGCGCAAATGATTTTATAGTGCAGGTGCAAAACAATAAACAAAAAATTATTTTATTCATGTGGTAGATTTTTAAGATAGTTATCTTTTTCAAAAGTAAGAATAATCAACCCGAAACTACAAGCTTTGCAAAGCAAAAAAAAAACGATACATTTCTGTATCGCTCAATTATTTTTTACACTTATCTATTTTTATAAATAATATTTGCCTTCGGCAATAAATTTATCAGCAATTCTTCTTCTTGCATCTTTGCTGTTGAATGGCGCTGATTTGGTAAATCGTTTTAGGCCAAGCAGCATCATCCGTTGCTCATCTCCATCAGCAAATGCATTGATGGCTTCTTTGCCGGCTTTATTTATTGCATCTAATGCATCATTTAAGTAGCAATGCATGATATCTGTTTGTACTGATACTGCCTCTGCTCCCTGTTTTTCGGTAATTTTCATTACACGCAGCAAGGCGCTTTCGGCATGAAAAGCCTGTATGGCCATATCTGCAATATTCATCAGTATTTCCTGCTCATTACTAAGGTTCATCATCAATTTTTGTACGGCAGCTCCTGCAGTCATTAAAATTGCTTTTTTCATATTCATTATTTGCTTTTGCTCTGCTGCAAAAGCGACTTCATCTTCACTACCAAAATCAGGAATACTCATCAGCTCTTTTGAAACCTTCATAGCGGGAGTCATTAAATCAAGCTTGCCTTTCATTGCTCTTTTAAGCATCATATCTACTGTAAGTAACCGGTTAATTTCGTTGGTGCCTTCGTAAATACGGTTGATGCGGCTATCACGATAAGCACGGCTAATGCTGTACTCATCACTAAAACCATTGCCTCCATGTACCTGCACACCCTCATCTACTACAAAATCTAATACTTCGCTACCATCTACCTTAAGCATTGCACATTCTATGGCATACTCTTCGGCCGCACCGAGCAATGCCTGGTTAAAGGGTATACCCCCAGCCAGCAGCTCCGATTCTTTTTCATCTATCCAGTTGGCAGTACGGTATAATGCAGACTCGCCTACCCATATACGTATAGCCATCTCTGCAATTTTATGTTTGATGGCGCCAAAGTTTGCAATTGCAGTTTTAAACTGCTCCCTTGTAGTAGCATACTGCACCGTATCAGAAAAGGCCATTTTAGAACCGCCAATAGCAGCGGCACATAATTTTAAGCGGCCAATATTTAAAATGTTGAAAGCAATGATATGCCCTTTGCCTACTTCGCCCAACAGGTTTTCTACCGGCACTTTACAATCCTGAAAATATAGTTGTACGGTAGAAGATCCTTTGATACCCATTTTATGTTCTTCGGGGCCTTGTGTAAATCCTTCAAAGCCACGCTCTACAATAAATGCTGAAAATTTATCTCCGTCTATTTTTGCAAATACAGTATATACATCTGCAAAACCTCCATTGGTTATCCAGCATTTTTGCCCATTCAGTATATAGTTTTTACCATCTGCCGAAAGTACAGCCGTACTCTTAGCTCCCAGGGCATCGCTGCCACTATTCGGCTCCGTAAGTCCGTAAGAGCCTTTCCACTCTCCACTGGCCAGTTTGGGAATATATTTTTTCTTTTGCTCTTCTGTACCAAAATACAAAATAGGCAATGTGCCAATACCCGTATGGGCGGCTACGGCTACGCTAAATGAAAAGCCTGCGCCAAGGCCTTCGTTTACCAATGTAGAGGTAATAAAATCTTTTCCCAGGCCGCCCAGATCTTCGGGTATGGAGGCTCCTAAAAGCCCCTGCTCGCCTGCTTTATCCATTAATGATGGCATAAGGCCCGGCTCCATTTTGTCTATACGATCTACAATGGGTAATACCTCCGTGTTTAAAAATTGCAGGCACATGTCTTTTACCATTAGCTGCTCTTCGTTAAACTCTTCGGGAGTAAATGTTTCAAAAGCATTGCTTTCTTTTATCAGCCATTCGCCCCCTTTTAATGGGTTTGCAGTTGCAGAAGTTGTTGCGCTCATTTTTTATTATTTTAAAATTTTGATGAATGATCGTTTACTTTAAATTTTCGTACACCAGGTGCAATACTTCTTTTGCAATTTCTACCTGGCCGTTAGTAACGCCCTCCAAAGCTTCGTTCAGAGTTTGGTTGGCAAGGTCCATTGTTTGATTTTGCAATTGCTGTGCTTCTGCCGTTAAAAAAATCAAATTGCTCCGCCTGTCTTCCTTACTGGCCACTCTTTTTACAAGCTTCAATTTTTCAAGGTTATCTACCAGCCTTGTTATACTCGGCTTGTCCCTAAAAGTTGCATCGCACAATTGTTGCTGGCTCTGCCCGTCTTGTTTCCATAAATGATACAGCACACTCCACTGCTCAATGGTAATATCTACACCTGCCTGCTTAAAATTTTTTTGCAGGCGGCGTGCAATAGCCGTACTGGCTTTGCCTGTAATGAAACTGTATAGCTCGCTTTTTTTAAATTGGTTGTTTGGCATATAGTTGTTTAAACAACTATATAAAGATAATCATTCCTTTCAGATTACAAAATTATTTTTTGGGTTACCGGCTCCCGTTTTTCATAGCAGCATCCTTGCATCGCACTCTTGTACGGCAACTCATTGGGCTACATCATTTTGCCTTGCTTCTGCTTTATTGTTTACAAATAATATTTTGCCGGTATATTGATGGGAAGAAAGCCCATACAGCTTTTTTACATGTTACACTTTTAATTCTGTAGGCTGCTTTTCTATACCAAACCTATCCAAATCAAATTTTTATAACTTTGATTGTCTCTAAAATCAGGTAATCATTTTTATTAAATGGCCATACTTCTCTCCATTTCTTTTATTTTATTTCTGCTTTACAGTTGCCTTATTATTTATTACACAATAGGCTGGGTTACTATTCCTTTATTTAATCCCAATTTAAAAGAGCAAATATTTTCTACTCATATTTCAGTAATCATACCGGCAAGAAATGAAGCTCAAAACCTCCCGGTGTTACTGCAATCTTTACTGGCTCAAACTTACCCGGTCCATTTATTTGAAGTAATGGTGGTGGACGACCACTCTACTGACAGCACTTCTGCAATCTTACATAACTATACCAGGTTTAATATTCGAAAAATTTCTCTGGCAGAGTATGATGGTTTAGAAAAAATAAATTCTTATAAAAAAAAGGCAATTGAAATAGCAATAAAAGAAAGCAAAGGCACGCTGATGGTAACTACCGATGCGGATTGCTACCTGCCGCAAAACTGGCTGGCTACCATTGCTGCTTTTTATGAAAAAGAGCAACCTGTTTTTATTGCTGCACCCGTAGTTATCAATAATGCAGTTTCGTTTATAGAAATTTTTCAGGCGCTTGATTTTATGACACTGCAAGGCATTACCGGAGCTGCTGTTTACAAAAAAATGAGCAGTATGTGCAATGGCGCTAATATGGCTTATGAAAAAAATGTATTTTATGAAGTGGATGGTTTTAAAAATATTGACAGTATTGCAAGCGGCGATGATATGCTGCTGATGCATAAAATTTATAAACGTTATCCCAATAAAGTACTGTATTTAAAATCTGCCAATGCCATGGCAGATACCCAACCGGTAAAGTCTATTGCACAATTTTTTAATCAGCGTATACGCTGGGCAAGTAAGGCAGATAAGTATGATGATAAAAGAATATTACCCATACTGATATTGGTATATGTATTTAACCTGCTGCTATTTATTATCCCGGTAGCATCTATTTTTTATCCTTCGCATTTTAATGTTTTTTCAGTTACATTTTCTTCTTTTCAATATTGGCTTTTGTTGCTTGGCTTAAAAACATTAGTTGAATTAATATTTTTAATACCTGTCGCCATATTTTTTAAAAAAATTTGGTTGCTTATCCTGTTCCCATTAATGCAACCCTTTCATATTATATACTGCATTATTGCAGGATGGCTTGGCAAGTTTGGTAGTTACCAATGGAAGGGGAGAAAGCTGAATTAAAAAAATTTGTTGGCACAAAAAACAGATGAGTGCTAACTGTAAAACCGGTTTTATACGCTTAGGTAAAAGCTGCATAAGGGTATATGGTAAAAGAGTGCGACGCCAATGAAGCTGAGTAAAGATTTAGGGCCCGGCACAAAAAAATAAACATGATTTTTCAATTAGATGAACGAATAATTTTTCCTGAGCCTTCGCTGGCAGAAGAAGATGGATTGTTGGCCATTGGTGGCGACCTGAGCAAGGAAAGGTTATTACTGGCATACAACAATGGTATTTTTCCATGGTATAGCGATGGAGAGCCTGTGTGCTGGTATGCGCCGCATGAGAGGTTTGTGCTTTTTCCTGAAAAAATTAAAGTAAGCAAGAGCATGCAAAAAATAATTAGTATGCAAACTTTTGAAATAAAAATGAATACTGCTTTTGAAGAAGTGATTGAAAACTGCAGTACGGTTTTTAGAAAAGGGCAGGGCGGCACATGGATTACAAATGAAATGAAAAAAGCTTACTTAATTTTGCATAACATTGGTGTGGCGCAGAGTGTAGAAGTGTGGGCACAGCAAAAGCTTGTTGGCGGCTTATATGGCTTAAAAATTAATAAAGTATTTTGCGGTGAAAGTATGTTTAGCAAGGTTAGCAATGCTTCAAAAGCAGCGTTGGTATGGCTTTGCCAGAGCAAATTATTTTCGCTGATTGATTGCCAGGTGTACAGCTCCCATTTAAAAAGTATGGGCGCAGAGATGATTTCTCAAAAAGAGTTTTTAAAAATATTAAAAGAAAATAGGATTGGGTAGAATCAACACAAAACAAATTTGCGAGGCTTGGGCCTCATAAAAAAAGCGTTAAAAAAATTTGATATTAAAATACTTAATACTGAAAGTAAAAGATGAAGAAATTAAATAATTCGCCGGAGGCAATACTGATTGGTGGAGGCATTATGAGTGCAACCCTTGCCATTATGCTAAAAAATGTAGAGCCTGATATTACCATACATATTTATGAGCGCCTGGCAGAATTAGCTGCAGAGAGTACAGACGGCTGGAACAATGCCGGCACCGGCCACTCGGCTTTTTGCGAATTAAATTATACTCCGGAAAAAGAGGATGGCAGTATTGATATAAAGAAGGCTATAAAAATTGCCACCCAGTTTGAGGAGAGTAAACAATTTTGGGCAAGCCTTGTAGAGCAGGGCGCCATTGCAAACACACAATCATTTATCAATAATATTCCCCACTTGAGTTTTGTATGGGGCGAGAGCAACGTAACTTTTTTGAAAAAAAGGTATGATGCTTTAAAGAACCAGGCATTGTTTATGGATATGCAGTATGCTGAAGATGCAGCCACATTAACTAACTGGATGCCGCTGGTGATGCAGGGCAGGCAAGCCGGCGAAAAAATAGCAGCCACTAAAATGGAGCTTGGCTGTGATGTAAACTTTGGCGCACTTACCCGTGCCATGTTTGACCACCTTGAAAAATTGCAGGGAGTAAAAATATACCTGGGCCACGAAATAAGGGATATTGAAAAAGCGGAGGATGGCTCTTGGGAAATAAGTGTAAAGGATCTCATCAGAAAAAAGAAGCATACCGTTTTTTCAAAATTTGTTTTTATAGGAGCAGGCGGTGGCTCCCTGCCATTGCTCGAAAAATCAGACATACCTGAAGCAGCAGGTTATGGAGGCTTTCCCATAAGTGGGCAATGGCTGCGATGTACAAATGAAACAGTAATAGCAAAGCATGATGCAAAAGTATATGGCAAGGCTTCTGTTGGTGCACCCCCTATGAGTGTTCCGCATCTTGATACCCGGATAATTGATCATAAAAAAGAATTATTGTTTGGCCCTTATGCCGGCTTCTCTACTAAATTTTTAAAAAATGGTTCTTATTTAGATTTGCCAAAATCTATTGAATGGGACAATATTTTTCCGATGTTATCTGCAGGCTGGCACAATATGGCGCTTACTAAATATTTAATACAACAGGTAAGCCAAAGCATGTCTGACCGCATCAATGCACTAAAAGAATATTTTCCGCAGGCAGTAGCCGAAGATTGGGAGCTTGCTATTGCAGGGCAAAGAGTGCAGGTAATTAAAAAAGATGAGGAAGAAGGAGGTACGCTTGAGTTTGGAACAGAAATAGTATGCTCCAAAGATGGCACAATTGCAGCTTTGCTTGGGGCATCTCCTGGGGCATCTACTGCTGTATCAGCAATGATAGATGTATTATCAAAATGTTTTAGTGAAAAAATGCAGTCGGCCGAGTGGCAAAGCAGGATTAGTAATTTGATACCCTCCTTTGGTAAATCGCTGGCAAATGATGAAGCGCTTTGTAAAGCTGTGAGAAAGAAAAGTGGAGAAATATTAGGTATAAAATATTAATGATACAATGATTTGAATGACTGAAAATTATTCTTATAAAAAACAAATATGGCAAAGGCTAAAAAAAAATAAGCTTGCATTTGCAGGGCTATGTGTAATAGCACTGGCTTTTTTTGTAGCCATATTTGGATATTATTTAGCGCCGGATAATTCTTCAAATGCAGATTTGCAAACTGTAGAAATACAGGCAAAAAAACCCGGATACTCACAGCTTTTTTTAAAACTGCCCATTGACAAAACTGTAAAAGAAAGTTTTTTTCACAAACTACTATATGGCAGTACGCCCCGCTACCAATACCTGCCCATAAGCGGGTATAAAATTGGAGGCGATAATATTTTTATAAACAAATATGTAGATGAAGATACCAGTATTTTACAACGCTATAATATCAATTATCTTACACATCATCAACCCGGGCTCATACAGCAAAATATTATTACCAAAAAATATTGGCTTGGCACAGATACTTTTGGCAGGGATATTTTAAGCCGTCTGATTATCGGCACAAGGGTAAGCCTTGCTGTGGGCTTAATTGCCGTGCTTATTTCGCTTACACTTGGCATTTTATTGGGTGCCCTGGCAGGCTACTACCGGGGCTGGATAGACGAAACGATAATGTGGCTGGTAAATGTTACCTGGAGTATCCCTACATTATTATTGGTATTTGCCATTACGCTTGCTTTGGGCAAAGGATTTTGGCAAATATTTATAGCAGTAGGCATTACACTTTGGGTTAGCGTAGCCAGGTTGGTAAGAGGGCAGGTATTGGCATTAACCCAAATGGAATATGTACAGGCTGCAAAGGCTTTAGGCTATAGAGATGCCAGAATAATATTGAAACACATTTTACCAAATATATTGGGGCCATTAATGGTGATAGCAGCCGGTAATTTTGCCACTGCCATCATTATAGAAGCCGGACTGAGTTTTTTGGGTATTGGCGTACAGCCACCGCAGCCAAGCTGGGGATTAATGATTAAGGAAAATTATAATTTCATTATTACACACAATCCTATGCTGGCATTAATACCCGGTATTGCCATTATGATATTAGTATTGGCTTTTAATTTACTGGGCAATGGACTAAGAGATGCCGTAGATGTAAAAACCGATTGATACAAAACCCCTCTCTTTTTTTAGACGTAAGAGCGGCCTGCTTATTCTTCTACAGGCGCTACGGGTACATTTCTTACAAAACCTTCATCTAAAGAAATAAAAGTTTCTGTCCTTTCAATCCCTTTTATTTTCTGAAGTTCGTCATGCAATACATTTCGTAATTGTGAAATGTCTTTACAAACTATTTCTATAAACATACTATAGTTACCTGTAATATAATTCAGGCGAATAATCTCGGGTATCTTCATCAGATCTTTTGCAACTGAATCGTATAATGAGCTTTTTTCTAAATATATCCCTACAAATGCAGTGATATCGTAGCCCAATAGTTTTAAATCTACAGTTAATCTCGTACCTTTGACGATATTTAGTTCTTGCAATTTTTTTATACGTACATGAATGGTACCACCGCTTACAAATAATTTTTTGCCCAATTCGGCGTAAGAAATTTCAGCATTATCCATCATGGCATTGATGATCTGCAAATCAAGTTTGTCAAGATTTAATTTAGCTCCCATTTTCGCAATCTTTTTTAGTTAGTATTTAATATATTTTACAAATATTTGAATAATTTCTATAATTTCAAAATTTTTATTGAAATATTTTTAAAATTCAGGGAAATTACTTTATTTTTGTGTTATCAAACCAAACCAATAAAGATTGGTTATACTGTGGGGTGATGAAATTTTTGGCAGACATGCCCCCTTGTCTCGGGGGTGAGGGTAACAGGATAAACGGAGTATAGAGCCGCAGCAATGCGACCGGGGTCGACCACCGAACTTTGTACTTTAGCTAACTGCCTCGTGAAGGTTCGAACCCTTCCCCTACAGCAGCTTTAAAAAACCCATTCTTACAAGAGTGGGTTTCTTATTTTTCTCCCTTTGTATCTTTGCAGCCTCATGGCTCAAAAAAAATTATTTCGTTTTGCCCAAATAAAGCAGTTTAGCAACGTATTGGAATACCCTCAAAATATGCAGGGGCGTTGGCATATTTTTTTTAACAATCAAAACCCTGTTATTTTAGAATTGGCTTGTGGCAGAGGCGAATACAGTATTGGGCTTTCTCAATTGCACCCTCACAATAATTATATTGGTGTAGATATCAAAGGCAACAGAATGTACCTTGGCGCCAAAAAAGCGCTGGATAACCATTTAACCAATGTTGCATTTTTAAGATCTCAAATCGAAATGCTGCCGGCTTACTTTTCACCAAAAGAAGTAGATGAAATTTGGATCACCTTTCCCGACCCACAATTACGAACATCTAAAGCAAAAAAAAGATTAACCCATCCACGATTTTTAAGGCTTTACCAGCAAGTACTTAAACCCAATGGATGTATTCATTTAAAAACAGACTCTACAGCTCTCTATCTTTTTACCAAAAAAGTGATTGAGCTTTACTCTCTTTCACTTGAGGCAGACTGCGATGATGTATATGCAAAAGCTCCCTCTCCCGAATTAAAAATTCGTACACATTACGAGGGCCTCGATATTGCCCAAAGCAATAAAATATATTATTTAAAATTCAGCCTGCCAATTACTCCCCTACCGGATTTGGATGAGGCCTTACAACAATTTTTAAAACAAACTGAAAACCAGGAGTAACACATGTCTGAGCTTATAGAAGGCAAAGATTTTTATTACAATGATGAAGGCCTTATGGTGCTGACAGAAGTTTTTCATTTAAAGAAAGGGTATTGTTGCGGCAATGGCTGCAAGCATTGCCCCTACCATTATCAAAATGTTCCGGAGCCAAAACGCAGCGAATTGCTAACTTTATCAAAGAATGAAAGCAAAAAAGATTCTACCAGTTAAAAAAAATAATAAAGAAGCTTCTTCAAAAATAAGCGGAGCAAAAGAATATAGTTTTTTTGAGGATGTGTATGCAGTAGTAAGGCAAATACCAAAAGGGAGAGTAACTTCTTATGGCGCCATTGCAAATTATCTTGGTACTAAATTATCGGCACGAATGGTAGGTTGGGCAATGAATGCCGCCAACAAAGCAAAACCAAAAGTGCCTGCCCAGCGTGTAGTAAACCGAAATGGTATGCTTAGTGGCAAACATCACTTTGGCAGCCCTACTTTAATGGAAGAGTTATTACTCAAAGATGGCATAGTGGTAAAAGAGGATACGATAGTAAATTTTAAAGAAAAATTTTGGGATCCGGCTTCAGAGCTATCCCTATAAAATATTATGAACAATCTTTTACAAGGCAAGGTTACATTTATTAATCATGAAAAAAAGTATGCCATTATTGAATACCTGCAAGCAGGTAAAAAGAAAACTGTGAATGGCAATATCAGCATCCAGGCACAACACACCTGGAAAGAAAAAAATCTTATAAAGAAAACACACCATTTTTTAATTGGTGATATTGTAAATTTTAAAGTAGAAATTTCTTCCAGGGGCGATAAAATGATTGCAAGCAATATCAATTTTTTATACAATAATGCATTGGATGTTTTAATCAATAAAGCCAAAACAAACAACCGGTTTACCGGCTATATCAAACAAGTAGATGATACCTATTTTATAAAAGAAATAGACAGTTATCTGTTTTTTGAACTCCCCATAGCTAAGTGGCAAATAGCGCCGGGCGAAAATGAATTAAATGAACAAGTGGTTTTTTCATTGGAGAATATTGAGAAGAAAGAAAAAATTGTGGCCTCCCTGTTAAACAATAATTATATCCCTGAATTTTATACAGCAGTAAAATTGTATAAAGCCGACGCTACCATCCCTGCTATTGTGTACGATAAAAAACCACACGGCATCTACTTACTGGTAATTGGCGAAGCTATAAAAGCCAAAATTCCTATTGATATTAAATTTGAAAATCTTGCCATTGGAGATAGTGTACCAATAAAAATTACTTACCTCGATAAAAATAAAATTGTTGTAAAACCGGTACTTTAATTATCCATTCAATAGGTGGAAATATTAAGTGTAATAAGGTTGTATCATCAAATAAATAACTACCCCGCTTACAGCTACATAAAACCATATTGGCCAGGTAATACGTGCCAGTTTTTTATGCCTCTCATAATCGCCGCTAAGCGCCCGGTATGCTGTAAACAATATAAAAGGTAGAATGATAGCTGCCAAAGGAATATGTGTAAGCAGCAAAATAAAATATATAATTCTTACATTTCCTACCAGGCCCTTCTCTGCATCGCTCACAATGCCATTATGATCCAGGTCGCCAAATTTTGTTTCACCGGCCAGCAGATGGTGTGCTATATAGCTAAGTAAAAATAATATTGAAAGCAAGATTGCTATCAGCATAATGCGCTTGTGTCTTTGGTAATTTTTTTGCCTTATTGACCAAAGTGCAGCTAGCAACAATAACGCTACTATAGAATTAACCATTGCATTAAACCCTGCAAATACATGCGGATTAAATGGCAACTGTATTTTTAATTGCACTCTGCTTAATAGTGCAATGGCAGCAAATACAATAATTGAAATAATAATGATGAAAGCCTTTGCTGCTCTATCACTTTTTGTTATTACCGGTTTAGGAAATAAATTTTGATTGATCATCTCTTGTTCATTCTTTTAATAAATGCCAGCACCACTATAATAAGCCCTATTGCTATAAAAATAATAGGGAGTATGGGAATTAAGTCTCTAAAAACTGATGGAGCGTTTCTATCTCTTTCGAGCATTAAAGTTGGTATGGCTTTTACAAGTTCGGCCTGCTTTGCTGTATCAAATCCATTGTACCATCCACGTACCACCCTGTTTTTGTCAAGCAAAAAAAAGTTTTCTGTATGGATAAATGCTGTATCAATACCACTGTCTGCTACACTTGCCTTTATTTCGTTCAAGGCAAAGTCATAAGTTTCTTTTTTATCAGCAGTTACAAACCACCAGGTGTCGGGATTGGCCTTAAATCTGTCTGCAAATTTTCTAAGGTTTGCTACACTATCGTGCTCGGGGTCAATGCTTATTGAAATGAATTGTACAATGGTATCATTTTGTTTAAAAGAATCTTGCAGCCTTTTCATATTTCTGGCAAGGCCGGGGCAAACACTTGGGCAATGAGTAAAGAAAAAATCAATTACCAATATCTTACCATTCAAATCGTCTAAAGATACTTTTTCGCCAAGTTGGTTTGTAAATGAAAGGTTTTTTACTTTATGCCATATAGTATCCTGTACCTGAGAGCCGGGCTTAGAAATGATGCTATCATAAAAATAGCGCTGTGGCATGTAAATGGCCGTTTTGCTATATTGTTTCACCAAAATATACCCGGCCAATGGTAATAAAATTGCGAGTAATAAAGCAAATAATGATCGTTTGTTCAACAGTATAAATATTTAATGCGCAAGTTCGTACAAATACAAAAGCTAATTAAAAAAATATTACAAAAAAGCCATCGAAATATTAACTCGATGGCTTTTTAAAAAATCTATATTAATAATATTATTAATCTTTTTGACCCGGTTCTTTAGCAGCAGGAGCTACCAAATGCGTGTCAGGCTTGCTACCTGCATCTGTATTGCGCAGGTTTTTCCAACTATTACCGTCGGATAAAAATGCAATGACAAACCAAATAAACAATGCAAGAGGCACTACTATTGTCATAATCATATTTCTTATTTCATCGCCCAGGTGCATAAATACTGATACAATATAAAATGCTTTTGCAAGGGTTAAAATACAAACAAGGCCTTTAAACGCAAGTACCAGGCTGGCATTGGGATGCGCCCCCTTATGAATATTATAAATTGTAAGACCAATGGCCAGTTCAAAAATGGTTAAGATTGACAACAGGTAAAATGTTTTCCAAATTCGTTTTGTTCCACCTAAATGGTCGGGAGCAAAAGTAATTTCGGGAGATATTGTATGTTGGCTCATAAATTATTTTCTTAAAAATTATTAAAGTCTGTTTTAAAAAATTAGATTAGATAAAAACAAAGGAATACAAATACCCACACCAAATCTACAAAGTGCCAGTATAGCCCTGCTTTTTCAACCATTTCGTAATGTCCACGCTGGTCAAAATGGCCCATTTTTGTTTTGATGTACATGATTAAATTAATAATTACTCCGCTAAATACGTGAAAACCGTGAAAGCCTGTAATTTCAAAGAAATAGCTACCAAAAGCTACTGGGCCGGGAGTTGCATATTGATGCCCGTTAATGGTAACTTCGGGCCCAAATGGATTATGTGATACGGTAGTATTCCAAAGTTCTACATGGCCTGCAGCTCCATTAATACCATTTATCCATACTTCATGCTGATGGGTTAGTAAGTGAGTCCATTCCCAAGCCTGGCAGCTTAAGAAAGCCAAACCACCTATGATGGTCCAAAAGATGTATTTTTCTACTGCCTTCCTGTTCATTTTATGCCCTTCATGTACAGCCAATACCATTGTTACCGAGCTGAAGATCAAAATAAACGTCATCAAGCTCACAAATGATAAGGGTAAGTTCATTCCTTCTGCAAATGGAAATGCACTAAATACATGATTGGGATCTACCCAATAATTTTCACTAAAGCGGAGTGTACCATAGCTAATAAGAAATGCACCAAAAGTAAATGCGTCACTCATTAAAAAGTACCACATCATCACTTTACCATAGCTGGCATTAAACGGGCTTCGGCCACCGTTCCACCATTTTGTTCCTGTCGGAATTGCTGTTGTTGACATAAAAGTTAAATTCTAATATCTAAAAAATTAAACGTCTTTATTACTTTACTTCTCGCTATTTAATCATTATTAAAAATAATAATAAATATAACCAAAGTATGTCTACAAAGTGCCAGTATGTATTTAACAACTCTACCGGTACCAGGTTGTAAGTCCTGATTTTAGTACTAAATGATTTTGCCAGCATGATAACCAGTGCTACTATGCCGCCCACCACATGTACTGCATGTATGCCTACTATTACATATAAAAAAGAATAGGCAACATTTGCCTGAAGGGTAATACCCTGCTGCCACAATTTCAAAAAACCCAGGGTTTGTATAGTTACAAATAATACTCCTAATATTAAAGTTACCAATAGTAGCCCTTTATATTTTTTCATTTGCCGCTCTTTAAAAGCTTTAAGAGCAGACAACAATGTAAAACTGCTTGCTATGATAACTACTGTGCTGTACCAAAATGCCACAGGAATATCAAAGCTTAACCAATTTGCCTGATTTCTTTTTACAATAAAAGCACTTGTAAGCCCTGCAAACATCATTAGGATGCTGCCAATACCAACCCACAATGTAAATTTATGTGGGTGTATTCTATTTTTTCTGTTTTCCATCATCACCGTATTCATTCTTAAATATTGGCTTTTATGTATTTAATAATTATTCTAAAAAATTTAATTTTTACTTGTCACTGTAATTTATCGGCATATAAACTTAAAAATACAATCATCAAATAAAAATAAGAACTGAACATTACCTTTCTTGCTGAGGCTATATCCATTTTAATAAAAAGCATTACACTTACAAATACCATAAACAAATTACAGGCAAGCAATATCCACATACTGGTAATGCCACTTATATGATACGTATAAGGCAAAAGCCCAACGGGTATCATCATTGCACTGTATATTATTGCCTGCAATGCTGTAAACTTTGTAGGGCCTTTATCGCTTGGCAATAATTTAAATCCTGCCGTACTATAATCCTTGTGCGCCACCCAGGCAATAGCCCAAAAATGTGGGAACTGCCATAGAAACTGTATTGCAAATAGTATCCAGCCGCCCGTCCAGTTGTGATGCAGCCCCGGTTCAAAACCTGCCGTCCAGCCTATCAGGCAGGGCAAAGCACCCGGAAAAGCGCCTACCAATACTGCAATTGAGTTTACTTTTTTTAATGGAGTATATACAAAACCATATAAAATTAAACTCAATAAACTAAGCAATGCTGCCTCCATGCTAAAGCTGTACATGATACTACAACCTGCAATGGCAGATATGGCTGCAAATGTCCAACCTTCCGCCATACTCATTCTGCCACTGGCAATTGGCCTTTTAGCAGTTCTTTTCATCAAGGCATCGGTATCTTTTTCAAGTACCTGGTTTATTGCATTTGCAGAACCGGTTACCAGCATTCCACCTACAAAAAGTAAAAGAACTCGTATTAAATCAAACTGCACATTGGGTACCAGCAGGTAACTAATTACCGAACTGAACACCACCATAAAACTCAGCGTGAACTTTATTAATAAAAAATAATCCTTCACTTTACTGGCCAATGCAAACGAAGTTGAATTGGATATGGTTTTCTTTTCTTGCATTTTATTAGTCAATAGTTAAAACTCCCTATACACAGTTTTGCAACAAACCCACATAACAATTGACACTAAAAATTATCAATTATCAATATTAATGGCGGGTTTCATTTTCTCCCACGGGTACATCCTGTGGTATAAAATCCTGCCCGTCTTTTGAATAATCATAAGGCCAGCGGTGTACTTCCGGAATTTCTCCAACCCAGTTGCCATGGCCCGGTTTAATTGGTGTTGTCCACTCCAGGGTATTTGCATTCCAAGGGTTAAGAGTTGTAACTTTTCTACCTTTCCAAATGCTGTAAAAAAAGTTAACAACAAATAATAACTGAGTAGCAAAAACTATAATAGCTACAACACTAATAAATTCATTAAGGCCGCCAAACATTTTAAATGATTCCCAGTTAGCATAATCGTAATAACGGCGAGGCATACCCGCTAATCCTTCGTAATACATGGGCCAAAAAATAAAATAAGCGCCCACCATGGTAACCCAAAAGTGTATGTAAGCCAGGGTATTATTGAGGTAGCGGCCAAACATTTTTGGAAACCAGTGATAAATGCCGGCAAACATTCCAAACATACCGGCCACGCCCATCACTATATGGAAATGTGCAATATTAAAATAGGTATCATGCAAATGAATATCTAAAGCAGAGTTTCCGAGGAAGATACCTGTTAAACCACCAGAGATAAACATGCTTACAAAACCAATTGAAAACAACATTCCCGGTGTAAAGCGAATATTGCCTCTCCACAGGGTGGTAAGCCAGTTGAACACTTTAATGGCCGACGGTACTGCAATTAATAAAGTAAGCAATACAAATACTGAACCTACAAACGGGTTCATACCGGTAACAAACATGTGGTGTGCCCATACTAAAAATGCCAAAATACAAATAGCAAATAAGGAAGCCACCATAGCCATATAACCAAATATTGGTTTACGGGCATTAATTGACATTACTTCTGAAGCTATTCCCATGGTAGGCAAAATGATAATATACACTTCAGGATGGCCAAGAAACCAAAATAAGTGTTGAAACAGAATAGCGCTACCACCTTCGTTTGGCAAAATTTTACCAGCTACTACTATATCGCTCAAAAAGAAGCTGGTACCGAGGTGTCTGTCGAACAATAATAATATTACACCAGAGAAAAGTACAGGGAATGATAATACCCCTAATACTGCTGTAAAGAATAATGCCCAAATGGTAAGGGGCAACCTTGTCATACTCATGCCTTTTGTGCGCATGTTTAGTATGGTAGTAATATAATTTAGGCCGCCTAACAATGAGGAGATGATAAACATTGCCATAGCCATCAGCCAAAGGTCCATACCAATTTTACTACCCATCGATGCATCACCCAGGGCGCTTAGTGGTGGGTAAATAGTCCATCCGCCACTTGCAGGGCCGGTTTGTGTAAATAATGAAGACATCATTATTACAGATGCAAGAAAGAAGAACCAATAGCTCAGCATATTTAATAATGGAGATGCCATATCCCTTGCACCAATTTGCAATGGAATTAAAAAGTTGGCAAAAGTTCCGCTTAGCCCTGCTGTTAATACAAAAAATACCAGAATGGTACCATGCATAGTTACTAATGCATAATAAAACTCAGGTGAAATTTTGCCCCCTTTGGCCCAATGGCCCAGTAAATCTTCTAAAAAGGGAAAGGTAGTATCCGGAAAACCTAATTGCAAACGAAATAATACCGAAAACAATCCGCCAATTATAGCCCATATAATTCCGGTAATCAAAAACTGTTTTGCAATAGTTTTATGATCCTGGCTAAAGATGTATTTGCTAATAAAACTTTGATGGTGCTCATGCCCATGATCTACATCGTGTCCGGTGTGGCTGGCTTGCTGTAGTGAAACTGCGCTGCTCATAATCGTAATTTTTTTCTTGTCCTAATTTCTTTAATATTATTTTTTTTCTGCAATGCTAACTTGTGCTAATTGTTTGTTTGCACTGGCAGAGTCTTTTGCCTGATTCATTTTAGAAGGGTCTTTGTCTGGAAACAGGGTGTAGTATTCAGGTTTTTGTGAAGCAAGCCATTTATTATAGTCTGCTTCGCTTTCTACTACAATGGTACCTCTCATTGAAAAGTGCCCTTTTCCACACATTTGGTCGCAACTAATTTCATACACAAAATCGGGGTTACCGGTTCTTTTCTTCATTTCTTCTGTTGTGTATTTTGGTGTAAACCAAAGTGTAGTAGGTATGCCGGGCACAGCATCCATTTTCATTCTGAAGTGTACCAGGCCTACATCATGTATCACATCCATTGAATTTATTACCAATTTTACAGGTATCCCCACCGGTATGTGCATATCTGAAGATACATGAATGTCATCAAGGCTGGCAGGGTCGTTAAAATCTACTCCGAGGGTATTGCCTGATGGAGTATTATAAAGTTTGAAATTCTTTTTACCCAATACTCCGTCTTTGCCGGGATATCGCATTTCCCAACCAAACTGGTGGCCGGTAATTTCTACCAACGTGGTTTTCTTTTCTACACCATTTACTATTGTTGTTAAAGGTGGTTCGCTTGTCATTTTAAACCAATATTTCAAACCAAATACCACCAATACTGTTAATGCAAGAGCTGGTATGGTTGTCCAAAGAAGTTCCAGCTTATTATTATGTGGAAAATAAAATGCTTTTCTGCCATCTTTTTCCTGGTATTTGTAAGAAAACCAAAATAATAACACTTGAGTAATAATAAATACCACGCCGGTGATACCGATGGTGATATTGAGCATCAGGTCAATTTTTTCGCCTTCTAAAGATGCGGCGCCCTGAGGAGTAAGCGTTTTAGGATAGTACCATTCATTACAAATCCATACGCCAATTAGCCCCAAAATGAGGAAACTAATCATTAAAAATCCATTGATTTTATTGTTTTGCTTACGGGTAGTTTCTTCTCCTTTTAATACACTTACATACTCACTTGCTTTGGAGATCTGGAAAATGACTACGAAAATCATTACCGCAATGGCTATTACAAAAAACTCCTTCATTTTATAAATTTTTAAGTCTGCTCAATCTTTGTTTTAAAAGATTATATACCTTATTTTTTTTCTACAATTATTTTCAAAAAAATACTACGTGTGGTGTATCATACTTTCTTTTAAGAAAGGATGGTTCTTTGATAGCATTGAATGCTTTGATAAAGTTTTACCCACACCCCACATAATGATTCCTACAAATAAGCAGGCAATTCCAAATTCAAAAGGCATTAATTCTCCTTTATCGCCTACCGTACCGGGCATTACCATTTGATAAAAATCTAACCAGTGGCCAAATACGATGAGTACAGCAGTAAATGTCATAATCGTCCAGTTTCTTTTGGTTCCTTTTTTCATCAATATCAATAATGGGAATATGAAATTTACTATCAGGTTAAACATGAAGATACCGTAGTAGGCTCCTCTTTGTTGTGCAGTACCAATTCTGTCAACAAAATACCTGGTTTCTTCCGGTTGGTTACTATACCATATTAGCATGTATTGGGCAAACCAAACATAGGCCCAAAATATAGAGAATGCAAATATAAATTTACCCAAATCATGCAGATGTTCGTCTGTAACATATTCAAGCTGGCCTCTATTTTTTAGATAGATTACAAATACTGCTATCAGCGCCAGGCCAGATACAAATGTGCTTGCAAATGTGTACCAGCTATACATTGTACTGTACCAATGGGGGTCAATACTCATAAGCCATAACCAGGGAATAGTAGAAGCAACTGTGAGGCCAAAAAATACAGTAAACAAAGATGCCCAGATGGTATTTTTCCAAACCCATTTTTTTCCTGTTTCAAAATCCATGGTACCGTGTTTGTCGGTTTCAAGGCTCATGGTTCTTATTTTACGGCCAAGTAAAGACCATAATCCAATAGTGATGGCAGACCAGATAGTAAAAAACCAAGGGCTTAAAAAGCCGCTTTTACCACTAAGTGCTTTATCGGCAGCTACAGCATCTTTATCAAGCCAGTGATAAATATCTGTACGGCCTCCCCACACAATAATCATTAATATGATAAAACATATTATACCAAGAACCGGTACCAGGCTTGCAATAGCTTCGGGCACTCTGCGCATAGACACCTGCCATCCGCCCATTGCCATGGTAGTAACGCAAATAAAAAACATTGCTGCATTTACAGTAAGCAGCCAATATACACTGTTTTGTAAAAGTGAAGCCCAAAAGCGGGTGCTGTTTGTATTGGCTCCATGCCCTGCATGTTCAAAGGGATGAAAAGCAATAAAGCCATATAGCAATGCAATAACGCCTACAATAATGAGGCCCATTGTCCATTTTTTGTAACTTCCAGGTATTTCAAAATGATGATTCATCTAATATTTTATTTGTGTTAATTGCTTAAATTATTTTTTTGCTACAATAGCACTGTCTGTTTTTGTAGCGGCTCCTGTTTTTGGTTGTAACGTTCTTATATATTTTATTATCATCCATCTTTGTTTTCTTGAAACCTGAGATGCATAGCTTCCCATATTGTTTTTACCATAGGTAATGCTATGAAACATTGTACCGTCGGCCATTTCTACATAGTTGGGCAGGGTTAGGTTGGCAATACCACCTATTTTACTTGAAAGTGGCCCGCTTGCAGTACCTTTTTCGCCATGGCAAATAGCACAGTTGATGTTAAATAACCTTGCGGCTTCTTCCATATCTTCTTTGCTGAGGTTGCCTAAAGGGTTTTTTACAAGGGCGCTCATATTATAACCTGTACTGTCATTGGTAAGGTTGTCCGGAAAAAGCTCTCCTCTTTTTATTGTTCCATCGGGAGCCATTTCATTATAAAAAATAAGCTTACCGCCTTTATCATTTACTTCTCTTGTAAAGATAGAGTCATGCTCTGCATAAGACTCGTATGCCCTGCTATATGCCATATCAGGCATATACACTTTTCCGGGCTCACGCTTACTATCGCAAGAGCTTGTTGTAAATATTGCTGCTACAAGTATAATTGCTGCTATGGATATTTTATGTTTCATTTATTCTTTATCAATTAAACAATTATCAAAAAACTAGTATCCCTTTTCTTCTTTGTAAAGTTTTTGTTCCCTGTCATAGGTTCCTATCCACCATCCTGTTTCTGCTACCTGTACATTTATTTCCTGAGCACCGGTACTTTGTAAAAAGCTTTGTACTTCTGCATCATTGGTTTTATCTGTACATTCAATGGCCATTACAAACCTATCGTCGGTGGCCCTTTGATGAAAATGGTGTTTTTTTACAAACGGTGCCAGTGTACACAGGTAACAGAATGTAAGTACCATCCCAATGGCAGAAAATAAAACGGTAAGCTCAAATGTAATGGGTATCCACGCAGGTAATGAAAAATGCGGTTTGCCGCCAAAGTTCAATGGCCAGTCTTTTACCAATATCCAGGTAATGAAACCCAGGGCAGTGGTAGTACCGGTAATACCATAAATGAAACCTGCTGTATGCAAGCTTGTTTCTCTTATTCCCAATGCATGGTCTAACCCATGTACAGGAAAAGGGGTATAAACATCGTGAATTTTATAGCCTGCTTTGCGTACATTTTTTACTGCCGGAAACAATACTGCTTCATCAGTAAAAGAGCCAACTACAAATTTTTTAATTCCTCCAGCCATATATGTTCAAAATTTAAAATTCAAAATAAAGTACCATTCTAGTGAGCATGCTCCACTTCGTCTAAATAAAATTTCTCTGCATCCTCTTTTTCCATCTGTGTCATTTTCACTTTATAGTTTTCGCCACTCGTTTTTAAGATTGCTTTAATTTCTGCTACAGCAATTACCGGGAAGAATTTGGCAAATAAGAAGAAGCAGGTAAAGAATAATCCGAATGTACCGAGGTAAAATCCTATTTCGTAAATACTTGGGCTATAGTAGGTGCTCCAGCTACTTGGTAAAAAATCCCTGTAAATGGAAGTAACGATAATTACAAAACGCTCGTACCACATTCCTATATTTACGATGATACTCATGAAAAATGTAACCGTAATATTTCTTCTTAATTTTCTGCTCCAGAATAGCTGAGGTGATACCACATTACAGAACATCATCAACCAGTAGCTCCATCCGTAAGGAGAGAAAAGGTTTGCCCTGCTTTGGAAAAAAGCCCATTGTTCGTAAGGGTTTCCGCTATACCAGGCTATAAATAATTCTGTAAGATAAGCGCAACCTACTATACTACCTGTAAGCACAATCACTTTATTCATGGCCTCAATATGCCCCAGTGTAATGTAGTCTTTTAAATTCATTACTTTTCTTACTACTATTAACAGGGTTTGTACCATTGCAAAGCCTGAGAAAATGGCCCCGGCCACAAAGTAAGGTGGAAATATAGTGGTATGCCAGCCCGGAATTACTGAAGTGGCAAAGTCAAAAGATACGATGGTGTGTACTGAAAGTACCAATGGAGTACTTAACCCAGCCAATACCAATGAAAGAGATTCATGGCGCTGCCAGTGCTTGGTACTTCCCGTCCAGCCAAAAGAAGCTATGCCATATAACATTTTGCGAAGCTTTGTTTTTGCCCTGTCTCTTACCAATGCTAAGTCAGGTATAAGGCCCGAATACCAGAATAATAATGATACAGTAAAGTAAGTAGAGATTGCAAATACATCCCAAAGTAGTGGAGAGTTAAAGTTTACCCATAAAGGCCCGCGGGTATTTGGATAAGGCATTACAAAGAAGGCCATCCACACACGACCCATATGCCATATTGGAAACTGCCCTGCACACATTACGGCAAAGATTGTCATCGCTTCTGCGGCACGGTTTACACCTGTTCTCCATCCCTGGCGGAAAAGCAACAAGATTGCTGAAATAAGCGTACCGGCATGACCAATACCTACCCACCACACAAAGTTGGTAATATCCCAACCCCATCCGATGGTTTTATTTAGGTTCCACTGTCCTATACCATAAGCTACCTCACGGTACACACTGTAAATACCAATAATTAACAAAGCCTGGGCTATAAAAAAGCCGATATACCAAAGCTTTCCAGGCTTCATCTCTATGGGGCCAATAATATCTTCTGATACCTGGTGATAATCTTTATCGCCATCTACCAGCGGTTCCCTTTGTTGCGATTCGTATTTAAGTAATGACATATTTTATTTAGCTTTTTTAGCCTTTAGCAATTAGCTTTATTTAATAAAAACTGTTCTTTAAAATAATATAGTTTGTGGTACAATTTTTATGATTCAGATTTTTGATGCTGCAGTTTTTCTTCCTGAGTTTCTTCATCTGTTTCTACTTTCCTGTCTGTATTTCTTATTTTAGCCAAATAGCTTACGTTAGGTAAGGTATGTAGCTGTTCTATTACATAAAAATTGCGGTTTGTTTGCTCTACATTTCTAATTTTATATACATCACTGTCTTTATCATTTACATTACCGAATGAAATAGCATTGGTAGGGCAAGCTTGCATACAAGCTGTTTTTACATTTCTAACAAGAGTTGGGTCTTGTTGTTTTTTTGCTTCCAGCTTACTGTCTTGCAGGCGTTGTACGCAGAATGAACATTTTTCCATTACACCACGGCTACGAACAGTTACATCCGGGTTCAATACCATTCTTGCCAGGTCATCATTCATTTGAAATACGGCTTCATCTAAATCCACATTTCTGATAGGCTCCTGGTTATTAGGGAAGCTGTCAGAGCCGGTAAAATCGAGCCAGTTGAAGCGACGTACTTTGTACGGGCAGTTATTGGCGCAATACCTGGTACCGATACAGCGGTTATAAATCATTTGGTTGAGTCCTTCGCTGCTATGGTTGGTTGCAGCTACGGGGCATACATTTTCGCAGGGTGCATTATCGCAATGCTGGCAAAGCATGGGTTGAAATAAAACATCCGGATTTTCAAGATCGCCTACAAAATACCTGTCTATTCTTAGCCAGTGCATTTCATGTGCTCTTTGTACCTGGGTTTTTCCTACTACGCTTACATTGTTTTCGGCAGTGCAGGCTACTACGCAGGCACTACATCCGGTACAAGTATTTAAGTCAATGCTCATGCCCCATTTTATGCCTGGTTTAGCATAATTTGGATAGATGGTGGCATCTCTAATATAATCTGTTTTGCCCGTTGGTACTAATTTTTTTCTTTCTTCATTTGGCTCTTCCAATAGCGCTTCGGGGTTGGCAATAAAGCTTGCCAGATTAGTTTCGTACACTATGGGCCTGCCTTCTGTAAAGCCATGTACCTGAGTTTGTGCCAATGGATAGGTATCGCCGGTTTTTTCAACTGTAGCAACAGCATTGTAAATAAATGTGCTGCCATCAAAGCTTACTAATGGGTAGGCATTTTTTCCTGCTCCATAAGCGGCTCTTCCAATTCTATCGAGATTAGCCTCCCTGTCAGTATTACTAATACTTGCCCTTCCATAACCTACGGCTATAGCAATGGTAGCATTTTGCATACCCGGCATTATTAGTGCAGGTAATTCTATTGTTTTATTGTTTAATGTAATTTTTAAAACAGGTTTTTCGGGATGCACTTCATAAGCATCTGCCTCACGTTGATTGTGAGCTACATCAATACCTATTAATTTTTTTGCAAGATCCGGGCTAAGCATAGCATAGTTGTCCCAGGTTACTTTTGTAACGGGATCGGGCAGCTCCTGCAACCAGGGGTTGTTTGCCTGAGCTCCTGTACCAATAGATACTTTTTGATACAATACAACTTCTATGGCGCCTGCTTTAGAAACTATTTTTGAGGCTGCTGCCGATACATTTGATGCATTATAACTTGCTGCTGACACCGCAGGTGTTGAAGGTTCTACCACACCATCTTGCAATGCTTTATCCCAACTATCTGTACTTCCTAATTTAGAAAGCCAGTAATTTTTATGATAAGTTTCATACACATCATGAGGTACACCGGGTGCTACTACTGCTACAGCTTTTCCGGTAGAGTCTTTGGCTGCTACTGTAGCAGTTGCAGAAGTGCTCCATTTTAATAAAGACGTTTGAAACGGCCTTGTTTTAAATAATGGATTGATGAGTGGTTGAATGACGCTAATATAACCAGATCTTGGTTCAGCATCTCCCCAACTTTCGAGCCAGTGGTTAGAGGGTAAAATATATTTACATTGCTCAGTGGTTTCGTCCATTGTCAGGTTAAATGAAACGCTCAATGGCAATTTAGCAATGGCTTCGCCCAATTTTTTACCGTCGGTATAAGTGAAAACCGGGTTGCAATCATATACCAGTAAACCGCCAATACTTCCGTTGTTTATATCTGCCACAAGTTTTACCATATCTGCGTCTATCCCTTTGCGTGAGTTGGTAGTAGCGGCCCAATTGATGGTGTTACCGCCAGCGCCGATTGCTTCGTTGATGGCATTTACAATAATCTGGATATTTACATCATTGCTGGAACATACTACAAGTCCGCTTCCTTTGCTTGCATTGAGGGCAGAAGCTGCCAGGTCAATACCCTTGCTTAGTTTAGCATCAGCAATAGCCGGGGCAGTAACGGCACCGCCTACTTTTGCAAGCAAGGCCAGTGCAATAGCGCCAGTATCTGATGGTTTATGTACAAAACGGTCGTCAGCATTACTTCCGGTCATACTGATCATGCTTTCAAACTGAATGTGCCTGCTAAGCTCAGGTTTCTCTCCAATTATTCTTTTGGTATCAGCATATTGCCTGCTAAATTCTACAGGATTTAACCAGGTACCTAAAAAGTCTGCGCCAAGGCTTACAATAGTTTTTGCTTTATCAAACTGGTAAACGGGTAAGCTTCTTTTGCCGTAACAGGCTTCATTTGCAAGCAGCATACCGCTATAGCTTACAGCATCGTATTGTACATGCCTGCTGCCGGGATATTTTGCTAAAAAAGCTGTAATAATATCAAGGGTTGAGGGAGAATTAATAGTAGAAGTAAGTAATACAAGTGGCTTACCGGCAACAGAGGCAATGGCATCGCCAACCATTTTATCAAATGCGTCAAAACTTGTAACTTCTTTAAAATCGCTTCCAGATTTTTGAAGTGGATGCCTTAAACGGGTTGGGTCATATAAATCCAGTACTGAGGCCTGGGCCTGTGCGCTGGTTCCTCCTTTTGTAATTGTAGACAATTCGTTCCCTTCTATTTTTATAGGCCTTCCATCTCTTTGCTTTACTACTACACTAATAGCATCGCCGGCATTTACATAAGTAGAAGCATAGTAATTAGGCACGCCCGGTATGAGGTCGTCGGGGCGGTGAAGGTAAGGTACCGCTTTGCGTACGGGCATTTCGCAACTTGCTGCCAATGCAGCAGCAGCCGTACTAAAGCCCAAATATTTTAGAAAATCTCTCCGGGGTGTTTTAGCATCTAATAATCCCTTGCTGTCAAGATCTTCCAGTGGAAGTAATTCTTCTTTAAACTCTTTTTTAGAGTCTTCCTGAAAACGTTCAGACTGGGTGAGGTCTCCAAAATTTTGCCAGTACTTTTTATTGTTCATATTACAATTTGAAAAATTCGAAAATTAAAAAATGTTACTCACCATAAAGCTTTATGAGCCATATAGTTTTTTGCCTATTTTAATAGTGACATTTCTGGCACTCTGTACCACCAATGCTTTCTACCGTTACGCTGTCCATTTTATGATTTTTAAGGTCATTATGGAATTTCTCGTAAATGCTATAAAATTTATTGCCTTCGCCGGTTTCTTTATTATAGAAATCTACTTTGGTTTCTCTGTGGCAATTGATACACCATCCCATGCTTAGCTCAGCAAATTGGTGTACTTCGGGCATTTCCTGTATGTTGCCATGACAGGTTTGACATTGTTGTTTTCCTACTTTTACGTGTTGGCTATGGTTAAAATAAACATGGTCGGGGAGGTTGTGAATTTTTACCCATTCAATTGGCCTTGCACCATCAGGTATGCCATCATGGTTATTATCCGGATTGTATTGTTTTTTATCGGGGTTCCATCCGGCATAGGAGTAAAGTTTTTGTATTTCGGCAGTACCATTTACTTCTTTTCCATCTTCTTTTATAATTGGCTCTCCGGTATATTCTTTTATGGCCATGTGGCAGTTCATACACTGGTTTACAGAAGGTATGCTGGCTTGCTTACTATCTTGTGCCCCACCATGGCAGTATAAGCAACTTATTTGATTAACCCCTGCATGTACTTTGTGAGAATAATAAATGGGTTGCTCCGGCTGATAACCTTTTTGGCGGCCAAGCCCAATAGCACTATTTACCAAAAAATATCCTGCCAAAGTAAATAATACAAGTACCGCTAACATTAAATAGGTTTTGTTTCTATAGAATGGAACGGGCTCGCCACGCAGAATACCATCTTTTTCATCTGTTAATTTGCGAAGGTTACTATTTACCTGTAACAGTACAAAAGCAATTACTGCTAATACTAAAGTAAGAATTCCAAATAATAATGAGTTGTCGCCACCTGCTTCTTCTGTTGCTGCTCCCGGCGCTTTTGCTCCGCCTGCTCCTTCGGGTACATAATCATCAGCATATTTTAAGATGGCATCTATTTCTTCTTTTTTTAATTGAGGAAATGCAGTCATTACTGTAGGCCCAAATTTTGCAAACAAAGTTTTTGCATGTGGGTCAGTACTAATCATCCCTGCAGGGTTTTCAATCCACTTGTAAACCCAATCAGGGCTTGGTTCCCCCGCTCTTACGCCTTTTAATGCAGGACCGGTATAATCTTTATCGGGTTTATGGCAATTGGCACAATTTGCTTTAAACAATGCTGCACCATCTTGTGCCATTACATTATTAGCAGAAAAGAGAAATACAAATAAAATAAAGCAAGCGATAGCTTGGTAAATGATTTTTCTATAGCGACTCATACAGTTTCGGGGCTAATGTGGAAAATATCCTTATTCGTGTGCAAAAATAAGACACGAATATGACATTTAAACAAGAAATGTTAATTTTTTTTTACTATATCTGACGTGGCTTTCAGCCTATTGTGAATAATTAAACATTATATTTCTTTATGGTATGAGCTAAAACTGTTGATGTAAATCGCAGGATGTTTTAATAATTTTTTAATGCACTTTTGCAGCATATTTATCAAAATTATTTGCATAAAAATGGAAAGCCCTTGTAGCCGATCTGTTTTTTTAGATGCCAATTTTGCCATAATATAAATATTACAGCGTTTATTATAATTAGTTACAGTGTGCTTTAAACAGTGTACCGGTTTTGTTTCAGATAATGATTTAATAATTAACAATAAAATGGAAGGGCTTAAAAACAAAAAAATCAGGGTGGCTATTTTTGCTTCGGGTGCTGGCAGTAATGCAGAAAAGATTATGGCAACTTTTAAAAATCATGCGTACATCGAAGTGTGCCTGGTGATTTGCAATAAGCCACAGGCAGGAGTGTTGGAAATTGCACAAAAAAATTATGTGCCGGTTTTATTGATTAATAAAGTTGACTTTTTTTCTGATAAAAGCTGCCTGAACGAATTAAAGCAACAAGAGATAAGCTGGATAATTCTGGCTGGGTTTTTATGGAAAATTCCGACGGCATTAACTCAGGCTTTTGCAGGTAAAATGGTAAATATTCACCCGGCTTTATTGCCAAAGTATGGCGGCAAGGGCATGTACGGCCATCATGTACATGAAGCGGTTATTTTGAACAAAGAAAAGGAAAGCGGCATTACCATTCATTATGTAGATGAAATATATGACCATGGTAGCATCATTTTACAAAAAAAATGCAGTGTTTCTGATACGGATAATGCAGATTCGCTGGCTAATAAAATACATAAGCTGGAGCATGAGTGGTATGCAAAAACAATTGAAGAAATTATCTTAAAAGCAAAAGCATAGTTAAATAAAACTATCCGGTAAACCTGATTGCATTTTCTTAATTAATATTACCAAAAAAACAAACTGCCTTTGCGCCAAATTATTATTTTACTTTTTATTGTTAGCAACATTCAGCCCTTACATGCACAGTTGCTGGTAAGTGGTACAGTGCTGGACAATAGTAAATTAAATTTTGTAGAAAAAGTGCATGTAATTAGTACCGGTGGTAAGCTTGCCCTAACTGATTCTTTGGGCCGCTATTCTATCTCTGTTAATAATGATGATTCTATTTATTTTTTTTACAACAACAGGCCTACACAAAAATTTCCCGTAAGGGATATTCCTAACCTTTTGGAATTTGATATTTCTATCCACATGCAGATACCAAGTAAGTATAATTTGCTAAAAGAGGTAACGGTGTATAGTACGCCTTATGCAAAGGATTCTATTGAAAACAGAGAAACTTATCGCAAAGCATTCAATTATTCAAAACCGGGATTTAGTACCAGCATTTCGCCGGGAGGTGTTGCCGGCGCTGATTTAGACCAGTTGATAAATGTATTTAGATTTGGCAGGAATAAAAGGCTTAAGTCTTTTCAGAAAAGGCTGCTAGTAGAGGAACAGGATAAGTACATTGATTACCGGTTTAATAAAACCCTTGTAAAAAGGATCACCGGTTTATCAGGAAATTCTTTAGACAGTTTTATGGTATGGTACAGGCCCAGTTACGAATTTACCATTACCAGCAATGAGGTAACTTTTGATCAGTATATTTTAAATGCATCTTACCGGTTTAAAAGAGGGTTGTTGCCATCCCCGGCAAAAAAAGAAGAGGAATAAAAAAAATATCGCATAGGCATTAATGTTAGTATTGCATCAGTTTGCTAATTACTGCATGTAGCCTGCTGTAAGCCATGTAATTTTTTTCGAGCGCTACATTAAAGGGGATGGGAGTATCCATGCTGGCACAGCGCAATACCGGGGCATCCAGTAAATCAAAACAATTTTCTCCAATCCAGGCTGCAATTTCGCCACCTATACCACCTGTTAAAGAATCTTCATGCAGTACTATTATTTTTCCGGTACGGCTCACAGTCGCTTTTATTGCATCATAATCTAAAGGGAGCAATGTACGAAGGTCGAGTAAATCAATAGAAACCTCCGGGTGATTTTTGGCATAATCTAAAGCCCAATGTACGCCTGCACCATAAGTAATAATGGAAATATCCTGCCCTTGTTGAATATGTTTTGCTTTGCCAATTTCTATTTCAAAATACGCATCCGGCACAGGGCTGCTAATACTCCTGTACAAAGCTTTATGTTCAAAAAACATTACCGGGTTGGGGTCATTTATAGCGGCTATCAACAAACCTTTTGCATCTTCCGGCGAAGAAGGATATACCACTTTTAACCCCGGAGTATGTGTAAACCATGCTTCGTTGGTTTGGCTATGAAAGGGGCCTGCACCTACTCCTCCGCCGGCAGGCATCCTAATTACCACATCTGCGTTTTGCCCCCACCGGTAGTGAATTTTTGCCAGGTTATTTATTATTTGATTAAATCCAACGGTTACAAAATCTGCAAATTGCATTTCCATCACTGCTTTGTAGCCTTCTAAGCTTAACCCAAGTGCAGTGCCCACAATAGCACTTTCGCAAAGGGGGGTATTGCGTACCCTGTCTTTTCCAAACAACTCTACAAAACCTTCAGTTACTTTAAAAGCACCTCCATATTCAGCAATATCCTGCCCCATTAAAATTAAATTGGGATGCGCTTGCATGGATTGCTTCAGAGCATCGCTAATGGCATTGATGAATTTTTTTTCTGTAGTATGAGTTGCAGAATTTTCAATTCTCGATGCAAATCTTCCTTTTTGAATTTTGGAATCATTACCAGGTAATACAACTAATGGCGTATGCCTTTGGGCATATACATCATTCATTTCTTCTTTAGCATCGGGTACCAATGCTGCTGCTTTAGAAGCTAATTCTAATTCTGAATCAATGTAAATTTTAATACCAGATTTAATGGTATTTATTTCATCCTGTGTAAGAAAGTTTTCACTTAAAAGCCAGGCTTCAAAATTGTGTACAGGGTCTTTTTTCTCCCATTGTTCAAACAAGTGTGGCGGCACATATTTAGTACCGCTTGCTTCTTCGTGCCCACGCATTCTAAAAGTCATGCATTCTATTAAATAAGGTTTTTGATGCTTGATGCAATACTCTCTTACTCCTTTAATGGTGTCGTACACAGTAAGTATATTATTGCCATCAATTTGCACGCCTTCCATACCATATCCAATGGCCTTATCTACCAGGTTTTTGCATCGGTATTGCTCATTTACCGGAGTACTAAGGCCATACCCATTGTTTTCAATAATAAAAATAACCGGCAGGTTCCACACTGCGGCAGTATTAAGCGCTTCATGAAAATCTCCTTCGCTGGTGCCGCCATCGCCGGTAAATGCCAGTGATGCTTTTTGCTGATCTTTTAATTTATAAGCAAGGGCTACACCATCGGCAAGGGCAAGTTGCGGACCCAGGTGCGATATCATACCACATACATAATGTTCTTTACTTCCAAAGTGAAAACTTCTTTCCCGCCCATTACTATATCCCTCTTTATTTCCCTGCCATTGCATAAATAATTTATGGAGCGGCATTTTTCTGCCGGTAAATACGCCCAGATTTCTGTGCAAAGGCATCATCCACTCATCTTGTTGCATGGCAGCCGTAGCTCCTACTGAAATAGCCTCCTGGCCAATACCGCTAAACCATTTTGATATTTTCCCCTGCCTCAGCAACAGCAGCATTTTTTCTTCAATCATCCGGGGAAGTAAAATATTTTTGTATAGCTCTATTAATTTTACTGTAGGAATATCACGTTGTAAGAATTGCATACTGCGAATTTCTATTTAATCCTTTAAACAATGCAGAATTTTTTTTATTAGAAGCTTAATTTTTCTAAACATGCTTAAGCCTTGCCGGATGCAATGCTCTAAAAGCAATTACTGCGCTCATCAGCATTAAAATACCCCCTGCAAAAAAAGAAATTCCGGCAAAATGGGTAGGCGCTTTTGGCCCCGTAAAATAAGAAAACAAGCCGGTCATTAATGGGGGGCCAATCATTGCCGAAACACTTACCAGGCTTGTAAGGGCACCCTGCAACTCTCCTTGTTCATTTGCAGGTACGCTTACTGAAATTATAGACTGTAAAGCAGGGCCTGCAATACCACCAAGGCAATAAGGAATTAAAAATACAAACATCATCCAGCTTTGGGTGGCAAAAGCAAATAATAACAAGCCCAATGAATAAAGAAATAATCCTGTATAGATACTTTTTTCATTTCCCAGCCTGGGGTTTACATACCTTATTAAGCCTCCTTGTACCAGGCCTACCAATAAGCCTACTACACCCAGTGAAATACCAATGGTTTTAGTGCTCCAGCCAAATTTTTCTATCCCAAAAAAACTCCAGTTGCTTTGTACTGCGTGAGAGGCTACATAAATTAAAAAATAAGAAATAATAAGGCCTCCAAGCGCCGGGTATTTTTTTAATTTCAGTAAGGAGAGGCCCGGCACTGCTGTACTCTTGTTAAACGCCCTACGGTTTTGCATACTTAATGATTCGGGCAAAAGAAAATAGCCATATAAAAAATTTAGAAAGGTGAGCCCTGCGGCAAACATAAAGGGCACTCTTGCGCCCAGGGTACCAAGTAGCCCGCCTATTACCGGGCCAATGATAAACCCTACTCCAAAAGCGGCGCCTACCATTCCAAAATTTTGTGCCCGGTTATCGTTATTGCTAATATCGGCAATATACGCAGTAGCTGTAGTAAAGCTTGCGCCGGTTATTCCGGCTATTGCCCTGCCTACAAACAGCCATCCAATAGTTGGCGCAAATGAAAGAAATAAATAATCGAGTGCAAACCCCAGCAAAGAGATAAGCAGTATCGGCCTGCGGCCATACTGATCGCTAAGGCCGCCGATAATTGGAGAAAACAAAAACTGCATAATGGCATACATTCCGGTAAGCCAGCCGCCATACTTAGATGCTTCACTTACTGTGCCATGAATTAATTGCTCAATCAATTGTGGTAATACCGGAATGATAATACCAAGCCCTGTTACATCAATCATTAATGTAATAAAAATAAACCCTATGGCTGCTTTTTTATTTGTACTCATTTGCAAAGTTCAATCCTGCAAAATTGCATTTAAAATGGTTACCAACCTTTAAAAAAAAGAAGTTAAAGCCCGAATAAGTTTTCCCACATTATTAAAAGAAAATATTATTGCTGAAATAAAGACCTGCATAAAAATTACCTTTGCAACATGCCAAAGTATTTAGATGAATTAAATGAACCGCAAAAAGAAGCCGTACTACATAAGGATGGTCCTATCATGATAATTGCCGGAGCAGGTAGTGGTAAAACAAAAGTGCTTACTACCCGTATTACCCACTTAATGAGCGCTCATAATATTGATGCATTCAACATTCTTGCGCTCACATTTACCAACAAGGCTGCCGCCGAAATGAAAGAAAGAATAGAGCGGATACTGGGCAATAGCGAAGCCAGGAATTTATACGTTGGTACTTTTCACAGTGTGTTTGCCAGGATATTAAGAGCCGAAGCAGGCAAAATTGGTTATCCCAATAATTTTACCATATATGATACTGATGATGCAAAAAGTGTAGTAAAAACAGTGGTAAATGAAATGAGCCTGGATGATAAGCAGTACAAGCCAAATACTGTGTACAACCGCATTTCGGCGGCAAAAAATGCATTGATTGGCTCGGCAGAATATGCGAATGACGGCATATTGCAACAAGAAGATGCCCGAGCTAACAGGCCAATGCTGGCACAGATTTACGAAGCGTATGCCAGGCGTTGTTTTAAAAACGGCGCAATGGATTTTGATGATTTACTGTACAAATTTTATCTTCTTTTAAAAAACCACCCAGAGGCGCTGAGTAAGTACCAGCGAAAATTTAAATACATTTTAATAGATGAGTACCAGGATACCAACCCTGCCCAATATGAAATAATAAAACTGCTGGGAGCCATGCATGAAAACGTGTGTGTGGTAGGCGATGATGCACAAAGCATTTATAGTTTCAGGGGAGCAACTATCGAAAATATATTACAATTTCAAAAAGACTATGACGATGTAAAAGTGGTAAAGCTGGAACAGAATTATAGAAGCACTCAAAATATTTTAAAGGTAGCCAACGAAATTATCAGCAATAATAAAGGGCAGATAGAAAAGACCTTGTTTACCACCAATGAAGAAGGAGAAAAGATAAAACTCATCCGCACCATGACGGATAATGACGAAGGAAAAATGGTGGCAGATACCATTAAAGAAAATAAACTTCGCAATCATTTTTTTAATAAAGATTTTGCCATTTTATACCGTACCAATGCTCAAAGCCGCAGCTTTGAAGAAGCGCTGCGCCGCCTGGGGATTGCCTATCGCATATATGGTGGTATGAGTTTTTACCAACGTAAGGAAGTAAAAGATTTTATTGCTTACCTAAGGTTGATAGTAAACACAAAAGACGAAGAAGCCCTAAAGCGAATTATCAACTACCCGGCAAGGGGTATTGGAAAAACCAGCATTGACAAGGCTGTGTTATATGCCAATGAAAATAACTTAACCTTATGGGAAGTTATCAGCAATGCAGCGCTTTATGGTTTTAGGAGTGGCACGCTTGAGAGTATAGATGGCTTTGTAACCAGTATTAAAATGTTTCAAAGCGAATTAAATAAAAAAAATGCTTACGACTTAGCGGTAATAGTGGGCAAAAGCACCGGCATAGTAAAAGAGTTGTTTAATGATAAAACAACTGAAGGGCTTGCCCGGTATGAGAATGTTCAGGAATTGCTGAACAGTATTAAAGAGTTTACAGAAACCCCCCTGAATGAAGAAGATGGAGAAGTGGGCGATAAGGGGCTTGGCGCTTATTTACAACAAATAGTATTGCTTACAGATGCCGATAATGAAGATAAAGAAAACCAGGATGTGGTAAAGCTAATGACCATACATGCCGCAAAGGGGTTAGAATTTCCGGTAATATTTGTAGGAGGGTTAGAAGAGACCTTGTTTCCGAATGCCATGAGCATTAATACCAGAGAAGAGCTGGAAGAAGAGCGCAGGTTATTTTATGTAGCCATTACAAGGGCTAAGCAAAAATTATTTTTAAGCTTTAGCAATGCCCGCTATCGCTTTGGACAATTGCAACAAAATGAGCCCAGCAGGTTTATAGATGAAATGCCTGAGCAATATTTAGACCGGAGCTATGCAGGTGTGGCAGCAAAAAATAATGCTAGTACCGGGTGGGCTGCAGGCAGCGCTTACGAAAGAATGCATCGTGGGTTTGGAAGATCAGCAGAACCTCCAGTACATAGTACCACACATACCGAAAATAAAAAATCAATTTTAAGTTCTATTGCAGCCAGGCCACAGGTAAAAGAGCATACCCCTTCTGAAAATTTTGTAGCCAGCGATACAAGCAAATTGCAACAGGGCCAAAAGGTAGAACATCAAAAATTTGGCTATGGCCTGGTATCAAAAATAGATGGCTCTGCACACAACCCCGTAGCAACAATTGTATTTGATAACAATGGTGAAAAAAAAATAATGCTTAATTATGCAAAATTGCGAATAGTGGAATAAGCTTAATTCTTTTTTGCAAAATTCAACACCTGGTTTTTATCGCCAAAAATAAACTCACCATTTGCTGCCTGGTAGGTATTAAAATTTAGTGTTTGATTATTGGCAAGTATTTGCAGTGTACTGTCTTTTAAAATAAAAGTACAGGGATATTTTTGCGACACATTATCAATACTCATAGTTATTTCGCCTGTGGCTATATTCTGATTGGAATTTTTTATTATAGAAATAGTATTTACCAGGCAAGTGTTTTTATTTATGATACCGGGTTTGGCTTCTTTTTTATATACCTGCCATGTGCCTAAAATATCTGACATTAAAACATTTTTTGGAAAAGAATATGCCACTTGTTTTACAGAATCTTTTCCTACGGTTTCAAGATAAAAGAAAGGCACCTGTTTTAAAGTTTTAAAATATTCGCCATCATTTAGTACCAGTTGCGAGTCTGATATTGACACAATTGAATAACTATCGCCGGCTACATACAATTCGTTTCTGCTTTCAATGGCCGCTTCGCCTTTCATAGTCATACTCATCCCTTCTTTTACTTCGGCATTATTGTTATTGATAGTAAGCATGAGGGTGTCTGCAAAATTGGTTTTTTGATTATTTAAAATATCCGTACGGCTGTATTCCTGCCATTTGCCCTGCACCTGGGTAAGCATAAAAGTAGGCGAAGATTTTGCTACATTTTTAGTAACATCAATGGGCATAGTACCTTTTCGCTTTACCCTTTGGGCAAATAATTGATTTGCAAAAAATAAAGCTGCCATTACAATAAACAACTGTTTAGCTTTCATAACCTGAAATTTTAATTCATTACATCAAAGGGGGGCGATTATCGAAAGGATAAGTAGACAGAGGTGTAGCAAATATTGAAGCTACTTGGTTTTATTATTTCCGAAATTAGAAATAATGCGTTAAAAACGGCTGATTTGACTCTAAAGTTAGTAAAATTAAACATAACTTAAGTTAAATTTGCAATTATATTAAATGTATTAAAGATGATTAAAACAGGCAACCCGGTAATTAGTATCTATACCGAAATGACTCCCAACCCTGAAACGATGAAGTTTGTGGCAAACAAATTATTGTACCCCGGCAAGAGCATTGATTTTGCCGATGAGGCAAGCGCCAAACCATCGCCACTGGCTCAGGAGCTTTTTAGTTTCCCATTTATAAAATCGGTATTTATTGCCAGTAATTTTATTACCCTTACCAAAACCAGTGAAACTGATGACTGGCAGGATGTAATACCAGCGGTAAAGCAGTTTTTAAAAGAATATTTAGAAGATGGCAAAGTGGTAGTGAATGATGATGAAGTAGCCACTATGAAAACTGAAAGCAGCAATACTGTAAGCGCTGATGATGATGATGTAGTAAAACGCATAAAAGAGCTTTTAGAAAACTATGTAAAACCGGCTGTAGAAATGGATGGAGGAGCTATTCAATTTAAAAGCTATGAAAACGGTACCGTAAATCTTACCATGCAGGGAAGTTGCAGCGGTTGCCCCTCAAGCACTATTACCTTAAAAGCAGGTATTGAAGGAATGATGAAACGCATGATACCAGAAGTAAAAGAAGTTGTAGCTGAGTCGGAATAATTTATTTATCAAATATTTATACAAGCTATCTCCCAAAAGAGGTAGCTTTTTTTATTCATGCTAATACTTGAAAAATTAATGGCAGTGCTTAAAATAAAATATTTTATTGCCTATTTTTCTTATATTTATTTTCAATATATCAATTTTCCAAAACTTCTTTTTATGAAAAAAATATTACCCATAATGTTATTTACTGTTAGTTGCATTCTAACTAATTCCGTATTTTCTCAGGGTACATTTCGCCAGGTAAATGATTTGGCAGTACAGTCTATTGAAAATAATAGAAAGACAGATGCTCCTTATTCAGTAATGTTTAAAGAAACCAATAGTTTTAAAAAAACAGATGCACAACAGTTGTTTGTAAAATATCTAAACTTAAAAAATGGTACAGATGAGTTGCGGTTTTTAAAAGATGACAATGATAAGGTGAATGATATTACCATTTCAAAATATCAACAATATTATAAAGGTATAAAAGTAGAGCATGGTACTTATGTTATTACTTCTAAAAAAGGCAGGGTATCGTTTATGATGGGAGATTTTTATACCATTGATGCCAACACTTCTATTACGCCTACACTTTCAGAAGATGCTGCCAGAACAAAAGCATGGATTTATGAAGATGGTGCAGAACCCTCTGATGCTGTAAAAGCAAAAGCTGAGCTTGTGTTTGTAGAAAATGATTTTCAAAAAGAGCTGGATGGCAAAGTACATCTTGCTTATAAATTTATAATAGATTCGAGAACAAAAGCGCTAAGCATTAAAGAAGTGTACATTGATGCCGCTACAGGTGATTTATTGTTTGAAAATTTAACTACCAATACCGGTTGTTTTGATAATAAAAAAATTAATAACAACCTGTTACCACAGACAAAAGTGGAGCCGGCTAAAACGGTATCATTTTTTTCTCCTCAGTCCATATCACCACTTGCAGCAACTATTTACAGTGGAATAGTTACCAATATGGTTACCCGGCAGGTAGCAGGTCAGTACCAGTTAGAGGCTACTCTTGCAACAGAGCTATACCCAACTCATACCAGAAATCTCAATCATCAGGCGGTTTCTACTTTTAATACCGTTTCACAATTTAATAATGCCATTGCCACCTCTACAGAAATTACCGATGCAGACAATAGCTGGACGGCTGCCGAATATGCAAACTCTAACTTTGATAATACTGCATTTGATGCACAATGGGGCGCACAAAGAGTATATGATTATTGGAAAACAAGACATGGAAGGTTAAGCTGGGATAATGCCAATGGTGTTTTAAATCTTTTTGTACATGGCGATGTAAATTGGGACAATGCATTTTGGCAAGGCGGAGGAGGCATAAACAGCATGTTTTATGGTGATGGAAGCAATGTTGCCGGAGGTTTTTCTTCTTTAACCAGCCTGGATGTTACCGGCCACGAAATAGGGCATGGTGTATGCCAGTCAACAGCAAATCTTACTTATAATAGAGAGAGTGGTGCCATGAATGAAGGCTTTAGTGATATTTGGGGAGCATCTATAGAGCATTTTGGAGACCCACACGAGGTAGATGCAGTAGCAAAATCATATTTCTTGTTAGGCGAAGAAATTACTATTGGCGGCGGCGCTTTAAGAAGTATGAGTAGCCCCAAAACCTATGGTCAGCCAGATACTTATCTTGGTACTAACTGGCAGGTAACCACCACTACAGGCTGCCCTACCCCCAACAATAGTAATGATGAGTGTGGGGTACATACCAACAGTGGAGTACTTAACCATTGGTTTTATTTATTAGTATCCGGAGGCTCCGGCACTAATGATTTAGGAAATAGTTATTCTGTACCCGGCATAGATTGGGTAAAAGCAGAGCTAATTACATTTGCAGCAGAACAATCTTTAACAAGCTCTGCAGACTATTCAGCCTGCAGATCGGCTACCATTTCACAGGCTACAACCTTGTATGGCGCTTGCAGCCTCGAAACAGAGGCTGTTACCAGGGCCTGGTATGCAGTAGGTGTTGGAGCAGATTTTGTACCCTGCACACCTCAAATTAGTTTTGCAGGTACCGCAACAGTAGTGTCTGAAACCGCAGCAGCGCCGGGTTGTAACGCAAGTAAAACCATCAACATACCTTTAAAAATCAGCTCTGCCGCTACAGGTGGCAATGCAACAGCTACAATTAGTATTACCGGTGGCACTGCTACTAACGGGGTAGATTATACGGTCAATAATTCCACCGTTACATTTGCAGCAAATGATGCCAGCAATCAAAATATTGTTCTTACTATTAATGATGATGGTAATATTGAGCCTACAGAAAATATTGTATTGCACCTTGCATCTGTAGCAGCTAATGGCAGCAATGCTACCAAAGCAAATGTTTTTCTGGATTATACGGTAAACATTACTGATGATGATAAACCTGAAGAAGTAGGTGGTACAGAAACACATGCCTTAGGTGTTGCGCCTTATGTAGTTAGCAACCTTACCTCTCCATTTAGAAGCGATAGCAAAAGAGGCCGTTCGCAATTTATCATTACAGCAGCAGAGCTTACCGCTTTTGGAGTAAGGCCCAATGTACCCATCAGCAATCTTTCTGTGAATGTAACTACAAAGAATTCAACCATACCATTTACCGGATTTACCATATCTATGGCCAATACTGCATCGGCAGATGTAAGCACAGCTTTTGTACCTGAAGCGTTAACTCAGGTATATAACGGTAATTATTCTACCGTTACCGGTGTAAATAATTTTGCACTTTCACCCACATTTACCTGGGATGGCACAAGCAATATTGTTATTCAAACCTGCTTTGGCAATAGCGCTGCAGGCTCCGCAAATGATCAGGTGCAAGGTTACTCCTGGCAATACTCTGGCGCACCTACAGCACCCAGTTACTCTAAAACCGGCGCTGCTTCTACCGGATGCACCAAGGCTTTTGTAGCATTAAATACTTTAACACGCCCCTTGTTTACCTTTACCCAAAATGTTACTCCAACAGCTATTGAAAGCACTCTGTCTTCTACAAGAGACTGGAGTGTAAATGAAACCAACTCCACGGTAAATTTTTATGCAACATCTGATGGTAAGCTCATAGCTAAATTAAAAAACAACAGTGCATCATTAGGATGCGTAAATGCACAGTTAGTAGATGCCGGTAATACCTGGCCATCATTTTTGGGTGGTACCCGTTCGCAAAAAGCAATAAAAATTACACCATCTACTAATATTGCAAGCACCTCTTACAATGTAACTCTTTACTACTCCGTGGCCGAAATGGGGGGCAAAAACCCATCTACTGTAAACCTGTGTAAAACCACAGCCAGTACCATTGCAGGCGCCACCAGCTCTAACTCTGTAATAGTTACACCAACCCTGGTTACAAATTCTGATGGAAGCTGGTACTCTTTCTCCGCAAACTTTACAGGATTTTCTACCTTCTTCCTGGTAAACCAGGTAGTGTTGCCGGTAACATTAACCAATTTTACTGCTACCAAAAACGCTGATGATAATGTAAACATTACATGGGAGGTAGAGCAGCAGCAAAATATTAAAAATTATATTGTAGAGCGATCAACAGACCAGGTTACATTTTCAGCAATCGGTACTGTAGCTGCCAACACACTCAGCAGTGCATCTTATCATTTTATAGATACAAAACCCGGAGCAGGTATCACTTATTACAGGCTGCGTTTTATCAATGACAACGGTAGTTTCAGCTATTCAAAAATTGCCAATGTAAACCTGCTTACAAAAACAAAATTGTGGGTAGTGCCCAACCCGGTAAATGGAATTTTTACCATTCATTTTACCAACACTACCACTATAAAACAAATTAACATTACAGATGCTGCCGGAAAAATAATAAAAGAAATAAACCCATCCGGAAGTAATGGCAATGTATCAGTAGATGCTACTGCTTTTGCTAAGGGTATATATTTTATTAACATCACCGATGCAGAAAACAATCATACTACTCAAAAAATAATAAAACAGTAAGTGTAAAAAATACCCAAAAACCCCGGCAATGGTTGCCGGGGTTTTTTATTTGTAATAATCACTTAATTTCAATTTTTAAATTAAAAAGATATGGGCATTGCCGAATTGGTATCACAGTTTGTAACCGATATTAAAAGTACTGGTTGGATGGAGTATATCGCAGTGTTTTCGGGTATTGCCAGTGTATGGTATAGCCGCAAAGAAAATATTTTAGTGTATCCCACAGGGTTATTAAACACCATTTTTTATATTTATTTAAGCTTCAAAGGCGGCTTGTTTGGCGAAGCCAGTGTAAATTTTTATTATACCGTAATGAGTATTTATGGCTGGATATTGTGGTCAAAAAAAGATGCGGCCCATCATTCTATTTTAAAAATCACAAAAGCTAACGGTAAAGAGTGGACGCAACATGTATTGTTCTTTGCTGTATTTTACGTTGTAATCTTTTTTGCGCTCACCGCACTAAAAAAGAGTTTTGCTCAAAACGCCATTCCCTGGGCAGATGCTTTTGCAAGCGCTACAGCATTTACCGGCATGTGGCTAATGGCCAAAAAGAAAATAGAAAGCTGGTACTGGTGGATTGCTACCAACATTGCATCTATCCCATTGTATTTTGTAAAACATTATGTTTTTACAAGCGTTTATTATGTCATCCTTTTAATAATGGCTGTATTTGGCCTAATAGCCTGGTTACAAAAATACAAAGAGGAGAAGGATAATTCAGAAGAGCCGGAGTTGCCTGTGGGGCTGTCGGCCTCCTACAACAATCAACAGTAGCACCGGCTGTACATTATAGCCTTCGTTCCTCAGGCTGCCACTCCCATCCGGCAGCCGCCCGGCATTTAATTAATAATCAACAATAATCAGTTAGTAGTATTTAACTTTACAATTTTTACAACAGCCCGAAACTAAAGCAACGAATGTCTTACTGCAAAGCTATCTTACAAATGAAAGAGGCCGATAAAGCCCTTCATAAAAAATATCACGATAAACTATATGGGTTTCCGATAGAAAGTGATGATGAATTATTTTGCAGGTTCATACTTGAAATAAATCAGGCGGGGCTTAGCTGGTCCACTATTTTAAAAAAAGAAACAGCATTTAGAAAAGCGTATAGCCATTTTAATATAAAAAAAGTAGCTGCATACCATGATAAAGACAGGGAGCGCCTTTTACAAGATACAGGCATTATCCGCAATAGATTAAAAATAAATGCTGCTATAGAAAATGCAAAAGCTATTCTTTGTTTACAAAAACAATTTGGGTCATTTAAAAAATGGCTTGATGAGCAACATCCCCTAAGCAAAGCCGAGTGGTCAAAGGTTTTTAAAAAAACATTTAAGTTTACCGGCGGCGAAATTGTAAATGAATTTTTAATGAGTACAGGCTACCTTCCCGGGGCACACGATAAAGATTGCACCATATACAACAATGTTTTAAAAACTAACCCGGCATGGAATCAAAAGACAAAAAAGTAAAACGGGTAGTAGTAATAGGGCCCGAAAGTACTGGCAAAACTACCCTTTGCCAAAAGTTGGCAGCACATTTTAATACCCAATGGGCTCCGGAGTATGCCCGTGAATACCTTGATACTAACGGTACAGACTATACGATAGATAGCCTTTACCAAATAGCCCTGGGCCAGATAGCAAATGAAGAAAAAGCGGTACAAAGTTTATCTCCACATCAACAGTTGGTATTGATAGATACCGATATGGTAGTAATGCAGGTATGGAGCGAATATGTATTTAATCAATGCGACAACCGTATTCTTACCGCTATTGCCAACCGGAAATATGATTTATACCTGCTTTGCAATACAGATGCCCCCTGGGTTAAAGACAACTTAAGAGAATACCCCGACCTTAAAACAAGAGAAAAACTTTTTTATTATTATAAAGAAATAATGGTAAACCAACATACACCCTGGCATATCATAAGTGGCAATTATGAAGAGAGGTTACAATACGCCATTGAATGTGTAAACAATATTTTATAACTAATGTTATTTTATCAGCTCCTGAATATCCGGGTCGGTAGCAAGATTATTCATTTGCCGCAATATATTTACTGTCCTTAGTTGTACATACCTGCTTAAAGGTACTACTGTAAATTTTTTAGGATTAGGCAGGCAGGCGGCTATCATGGCTGCTTCCTGCCGGCTAAGGTCTTTTGCATCTTTATTAAAATAGGTCTTTGCCGCAGCCTGTGCGCCAAATATGCCTTTGCCCATTTCTGCTATGTTCAAATACCGGCATAGTATTGTTCTCTTGCTCCAAAATTTTTCAATACTAAAAGTAAAAAACACTTCCAACCCTTTTCTAAAAAAGCCACCTCCCTGCCACAAAAAAATATTTTTTGCAGTTTGCTGGCTTATAGTGCTGGCGCCTCTTTGGGTTTCAATATGCCGCTTATTGTACTTTATTGCTTTCTTTATTGCCTTCAGGTCAAAGCCATCGTGGTCTGGAAACAATTGGTCTTCTGAAGCAATAACAGCAAGCTTAATATTGGGCCCCAGGTTTGCATCAGATACATAATCTCTATGCAGGCCGTAGCCGCCCAGCAGATTTGCAAACTGAGTAATGGTAATGGGTGGATTAAATAAAACGCCTAACAGTAGATAAGAAAAAGAAGAAATGTAGCAAATAAAAAAAACCTTATTAAAGATTTTGGCAATCTTCTTTACAATTACAATTTTGCGAAGAAAAAAATAATATACCAATGCTGCCATTAATATAAACGCCAATAGTAGCAGCACTTTGGTTTTTAGGTTAAGAACCACAAAGTTTGCTTCAGAAAATTTTTGAAAAATAAAAATCAGGAACCAGGATATATGAACTACAAATATTACAAAGAATATTTTTTTAATTAATTTCCACCGGTTAGTAAATGTAGTAGGGGCCATGTAATAAAAATAGCAGGATGTTTTTGGCTAAAATATTTATTTACTCATATTCATATATTGCAAATGGTAATGTTTTTTTCCTATCACTATACCTTTACTACCGGCTTTATTTAACAGATACCCAAGCCCCATACCACCCAGGCCGGCATATAATAAAGTGGGGCTATACTTTTTCCTGTCGGCCAAATATACTATTCCGCTACCAAATGCCAGTAAAAAGCCGCCCCCCATTAGTGATGCGCCACTTCCGGAGATATTAAAATGTTTGTCTTCTTTTCCAAACCTTTTAATATCGGTATAATGGTACACATATCTAAAACTTCCCACTGTATCTCTAATTAAAAACCCCATGGTACTTGGCACCATTTGCACCAGGTATTCTCTCAAAAAAATACTGTCGTTTTTAATTTGAGTAATCTCTGCATCTCTATATGCACCATTAGTACTTGTAAATGCAATATGGGTGCCGGCATAAAAAGATTGAATAGTTTTATTTTTCTTTTTAAGAATAATAAAATCTGATTGTGCTTTAGTATTTAGCGGCAGCAAAAAAAATATAATGTATAGTTTCCACATTTATGCGGCTATGTGTTTATGTACTTTTGTATATACAGCACCAAGTATAAGTGCTACACCAAATGCAAGAAACAATAATCCTGAAATTTTATTGATAATACTGATATTTTTATCTGTTAAATTTTTCCTAAGGCGGCCTGCAAGGTTTATTTTTAAAAAATCGGCAGCAATATTAATGCTCAAACAGATAGAAAAAGTTGCTACAATATTTTCTATAGGCTCGCCGGTAGATTTGGTAGCTGCTGCCAGCCATAGGGCTATTACTCCGGGGTTAAGGGTATTGAGTAAAAATCCTGTAATAAATAATTTTGCATGAGTAGCATTCCCTATTTTCACGCCCTGGTCAAGCTCCTGCTTGGTATGGTATTTTTTAAAGAATAAATAATAGATTCCAAGGCTTGTTAAAAATATACCTCCGCAAATACCAATTTGCACTTTATATATAATTAAGCTTTCGAGCATTTGGCCAAAGGCATTGGCAATTACTACCCATAAAATATCGCTAAGCCATACCCCCGAAATAAAATAGAAAGCGCTAGCAATACCGTAATTGATACGAAGCTTAATAATAGTAAAGATAACCGGCCCTACAGAAAAAATTAAAGCCAACCCTAATAACAATCCGGATATGATGGCCTCGGTCATTAAAAAATTTTCAGTTAAATTATTTAAATATTTTTATCCAATGAATGCTTAGCAAGAAAAGATTTCCATTCATCCTGCATTTTACCTTTTAAAACCCTTGGAAATTTATGCTGGCCTCCTACCTTTCCTTTTGCATTCATAAAATCCATAAATATTTGCTCGGGCAATATTTTTACAGTAACAGCTTTAAGGGCATGTCTTCGTTCTACTTCATAATCATCATTTAGCACTTTTAATTTATCATCAATAATTTTTGCCAGGGCTTTTTCATCTGCTTTATCATTAGTGCCAACATACCATTCATGTGCAAAAAAATTGCCATGGGGTACGCCGGCAACTGTAAATTCCGGAATAAAAATATTCAATTCTTCCGATGCCATTTCTATGGCCCTTGTCATATTGTCCACACTTAGATGCTCGCCTACAAGGCTTAAAAAATGCTTGGTTCTACCGGTAATGATGATCTCACATTTTTCTTTATCTGTAAGCCTAACGGTATCGCCTATGGCATAACGCCAGGCGCCGGCATTGGTGCTTATTAAAATTGCATAATCTTTATTTTCCTCTATTTCATGTATCATATACGCCTGTGGGTTGTCCACCATATTACCTTCTGCATCAAAGTTTACATCATCAAAAGGTACAAATTCAAAAAAGATATTATTGTTTAGCGACAATTGCATCCCCCTGGTATCCTGCCTGCTTTGATATGCCAAAAAGCCTTCGCTTGCCAGGTAGGTTTCTATGTAAGTAATGGGCTTGCCCAATAGTTTTTCAAATCCTTTTTTATAGGGCTCCATGGCTACACCTCCATGTACATAAAAAGCAAGGTTGGGCCACAGTTCATGTATATTGTTTAATTTATATCGCTCTATTATTTTTTCAATACAAAGCTGTAACCAAGCCGGTACACCCACTATAAAACCAATATCCCAGTTAGGTGCATTTTCTACAACTTCTTCTAACTTGGTTGACCAGTCTTTTACTTTTGCTATTTTTTTGCCAGGTTTATAAAGCCCTAATCCTAAAAACCAAAATGGTATATTTTTTTGTTGAATGCCGCTAAGGTCGCCGGCATAGTAGGTAGGGCCTTTTTGCAACTGGGTACTACCGCCAAGCATTAGCCAGCCTTTACCTATTGCTCGTTTAGGTACATCTTCATACCTGGTAAGGCTAAGTAGTTGCTTAAAGCTGGTTATAGTATTGCCCCTTATCAACTCTTTTGTAATAGGAATATATTTGCTTGCTGCTTCACTTGTGCCACTGCTTAAGGCAAAATATTTTATTACTCCCGGCCAGCATACATCGGGTATGCCTTCCAGTGTTTTGTACCACCACTCCTGATATATTTTACTATAATTGTAGGTAGGAACTATTTGCTGAAACCGCTTGCCAGGATGCCTGCTTAATAGTATTTCATCAAATTTATATAGCTGCCCAAATTGTGTAAACCGGGCTTTCTTCAATAATTTTTTTAATACTTTCAATTGCTGCCTCCTGGCATCACTCACCGGCAGCTTTAAAGCCCTTGCAATAGATTTTGGAATCTTTATGTCGAAATAAGGCATTAATTACATAATTATGATAAAACAAATATAAGTAATGAACCCGATGTATAATAGTGATTTATGACAAAGAAAGTGCAAATGGTATGATAGTTTATGAACAGGCTTTATTAAAGAGTGGGTTCAAGGTAATAGGTATCACACTCTGTCTGAATTCTTGTCATATTTTAAAATATTAGCTTTCTTCATTTATTTTAATATCCGGCCTGTTCATTATTTCTTGCCTGATTATTGTATTATTTTGTAAAATAAAAGCATTGTATGAAATCATTATTTATTATACGCCATGCTAAAAGTAATTGGGCCGATTTTGGCAAGACAGATTTTGAAAGAGAACTTAACGAAAGAGGTAAAAAAGATGCCCCCGAAATGGCAAAGCGCCTTATTGAAAAAAAAATTGTGATTGACACTTTTGTAAGCAGCCCCGCCATAAGGGCTAAAAATACCTGCCAGGCATTTTGCAAAGCATATCATACCAATACAGATAATATTATTTTTTTTGATTCGCTTTATCATGCAACAGTGGAAGATTTTTATTCTGTTTTATCTTCTTTAAATAAAATTCATAACCGGGTTGCTGTTTTTTCTCATAACCCCGGCATTACTTCATTTGTAAACACCCTTATCAAGGAGGTGCATATTGACAATATGCCTACCTGTGCGGTATTTGCCGTAAATATCAATACTGATGGCTGGAGTAATTTAAGGCAGGCGGAAAAAAATTTCTTATTTTTTGATTATCCAAAACTGTAGGGTAAATACTTTTTTATAACAAAAAAAACAGCAGTAGCACTTAATAAATTTAGCGGTAGTAATAGTAGAACACAGTATAAATTGTACATACTACCAAAAAATATTTTTCGTTATAATAACTTTGAATTAACAAAAACATTTACAGGTGGTCGTTAGTAAAATAATTTGTATTCATAACTTAAGTAAAAAATCCCTAAACAATGAAAGTAAAACCTTTTTTAACCTTTTTATGCCTGCAATTGATGCTTATACCAGGTATGCAGGCCCAACAAAACTTATTAAATTACAATAATGCCGGCTTGTTACAAAGCAGCACTTCCGATGCCTGGAGCTTTGACCTAAATGCCGGAGCCTCTTTTGGCTTGAGTAATAATGAAAGCAACCTGTTTAGAGGTAATGGCTTTGCTTCTAAATTGAGTGGCCAGTATTTCTTTGGCAAATTTGGTATAGGAATTACAGGTGGTACCATGTTAGGCACTATCAGTAACAGTGCTGTCAATAAATTTTTGGTTGACAGAAAATTTCCTGTTGATGCAGCCATCATAAAATCTAACCCGGGAAACAGTTATTTATTATTTGGGCCATCTATACGATTTGGAAGTAAAGTGCAATGGGGCGCAAGCCTGGCAGGTGGGTTTTTTAATAATAATGCAGGGGGTCTTACTATAAACGACCAGGGTTCTCCCAGGCCATTGTATCAATTTACGAGTGGCTCTAATGCTATATTTCCGGGTTTTTCGGGGAGCATACATTTAGCTTACCCTATTAATCAATCTACCAGTTTCTCTATTAGTTCAGATTATTTTCAAACCCAATCTTCCATACGCCTTTTAGATATTCAAAGAGGTATTGATATACCAACAGAACAAAACCGGAATATAAAACTCTTTACCGCATCTGTGGGTATTGTAAAAACATTTGGCAGTGGCAACGAAAGCAGTAAGAGGATGCATAAGCCTTTTGTAATAACAAAAGAAATAGGTAGGGTAAATACAAACCCGGGTAACTCTGTTTCTGAAACTAATTTTGCTCGTACAGCGGGTATACCAAGCATATCAAGCATGCCCAGTCGCTTAAGTATGACACCAAACACTTCACGGCTATCCCAAGGAAGTTGTGGCCCTGTAACTCAAAAGAACACAAACTCTGACGGGTCTGTAACTGAAACCACATTTGCATGCCCTGCAGATGCGGCTCAATATGCCGAGCGTTTAAGCATGACGCCTACCACTACACGGCAAACCCAAGGTCAAAACTTTGGTGAAAAAGTAGCTTCAGGGTTGCAATCAGGAACAACACTAGGAAATAAAATTTTATTAGGCCGGGTATATTCATCATCATCTGCGGCAGAAGCAAATGGTATTGCTACTAACAAATCATCCATTGGCGGAATGGGAAAGCCAGGTGGCGCAGCGTCTTCATCTTATGCAGCCGGAAGAAAGAGTAATAGCCAGCCGGGAAATGGAGTTATTATAAATATGTCTTATCGTGATGCCGGTAAAGCTGTTGATTGGAAGCCTATCCCTTTAGCTCTTGCTGATACATCGAAACAATGGGAAATGGACGATGCTGTAGAAGGTACAGTTATGAACCCTTTATTTGAGAGAGCAAGTAAAATGAAACCGGGGGGTGATTTAGATGCTGATGGTACACCTGAGCTAACCGTCTCTCTTTTGAATCCTAATACCGGCGCCACCTTAGCAACTACTACAACCGAGCCAGACGGCAGTTTCTATTTTGCCAACCTCCCTACTGCAAACTATATTGTAAAAGTTTATGGCTCTGTGCTTAATGAATATAAATATGGAGTAACCTTTAAAAAGAAAACCGATATTGCCGGTCAATTGTTGGAGGGAGAGGAAGCGCTTTTTGTACAATTACAAACTGCTACCGGCACTGCAGAGCAGGCGGCAGATGCATTAAAAACAAGAACCAAATCGCAACCGATAAATGAAAGACAAGGAAGAGATGGCCACTATACGGTTTGGAGCCCAACAATATGGTTAAATCGAACGACAATTACTGATTTTGATGCTGACGGTTTATCGGATAATGTTGTTGGAGGCAATAGTTCGGGGGGATATGAACTAGTGCAAGGGGCCCCTCTCAAGGGCATTGGAGTTAGCCTTGGAAAAACTCCCGGAGGAGGATGTGCAGCTCGTACTACTTCGGATGATAATGGCGAATTTGAAGTGAATAACCTGAAAACCGGATCATATACCGTAAATTATAGTATAAATTATTTGATAGATGATGAAACGCTGATAACCATTGGATCCGGGGACACTTCAATCAACCCAACTACTTCCAAGGAACCAGGGAAGAAAACTCAGGGATTAACCTTTGGAGAAACTGTTGCTTCCAGGAAAACAATGGGGAAAACATTAGGAAATAAAATTTTATTAGGCCGGGTATATTCATCATCATCTGCGGCAGAAGCAAATGGTATTGCTACTAACAAATCATCCATTGGCGGAATGGGAAAGCCAGGTGGCGCAGCATCTTCATCTTATGCAGCCGGAAGAATGAGTAACAGCCAGCCGGGAAATGGAGTTATTATAAATATGTCTTATCGTGATGCCGGTAAAGCTGTTGATTGGAAGCCTATTCCTTTAGCTCTTGCTGATACATCGAAACAATGGGAATCGGGTGGTAATAATGAAGGAGTGATAATGAACCCCCTGTTTTATTCAAAAGGGAAATCAGGTAATATGAATGCAATAAATTCCAATCCTTTATATCAAGAGAAAGGTAATAGTGGGAGCAACCCAATGTATGAGGGTAGTAATAAAATGAAACCGGGAGGTGATTTAGATGCTGATGGTATCCCTGAGCTAACCGTTTCACTTTTGAATCCTAATTCCGGCGCCACCTTAGCAACTACTACAACCGAGCCGGATGGCAGCTTTTATTTTGCCAACCTCCCTACTGCAAACTATATTGTAAAAGTTTATGGCTCTGTGCTTAATGAATATAAATATGGAGTAACCTTTAAAAAGAAAACCGATATTGCCGGGCAATTGTTGGAGGGAGATGAAGCGCTTTTTGTACAATTACAAACTGCTACCGGCACAACAGAGCAGGCGGCAGAGGCATTAAAAACAAGAACCAAATCGCAACCGATAAATGAAAGAACAAGCGGCAGCAGTGGCTTGGTATGGAGCCCACAATCCAATAAAGCGTTGAATATTTTTATGAGCGAGGATGATAATAATGAAGATAATACTTCAGCTAAAGCCTGGGCACCAAAAGTGCACATACCCATACCCGTGAGAGGAGCTCCACTCAAGGGCATTGGAGTTAGCCTTGGAAAAACTCCCGGAGGAGGTTGTGCAGCCCGTACTACTTCGGATGATAATGGTGAATTTGAAGTGAATGACCTGAAAGCCGGATCATACACCGTAAATTATAGTATAAATTATTTGATAGATGATGAAACAGAGGTAAGCTTTAGTGATGATGATAACATGCAAAATTCAAATACCGATGCACTTTCTCAGGGAGCCAGTTTACTTGGTGGAGCCCTTGGTGGAAATAACTCTAACAAAGTTGTGAATAACAGCCCCGAAAAGGGCGGCTCTGATAAAAATATCGACAATACTGGCGATAATAATAAAGCTAAAAGTAAAGTAGTAGAAAAATCAAATGGTGGTTTAAAAGATACCTTAAAAACCAATGTGATAAAGACTGGTAGCAATAACAACCCGGTGAAATGGCCAGCTTCTGAAAGTACAGCAAATGCAATGGTAGCAAGCGATGAGAAACTGAAAAAAATGATGGACGGGCTGAGCCAGTTAGAAAATCAAATTTCTGCAGACAGCAAACACCCGGTAGAAAAATTAAAAACTACCATGAGCAACATCCAAAACCTGAAGGCAGCTATAACAGATGTACAAAATACTTTAAGCGGCTTGCAACAGCAGGATAAAGATGATGCCCTACAGGAATTGAATCAGAAAACTATAATGATGAATACACAGTATTCAGCGCTACAAAAAACTTTAACTGAATTGGGGCCACAATATACTTCTATTTCAAACGTATTAAAAACAAGGCACGAAACAGCTAAAAATTCTATCAGTAATGTAAGATAATTGTATCTGAAATTTGTATGCTAAAAGTTCTGCCACAAGGCGGAACTTTTTTTATGATAAAATTTTTCAAGTAATCTGCAGTATTATTTCATAAACTAAAAACTGTTTACCGGATAATTTGTATTTAAAACCATATTACTGCAAGCTTGAGCATTAAAGTAAAGAGGTGGTAATTTCATTATTATTACAATTCTTTGCCATTCGTTTCTTCAAATACTATTTGCCTGAATATACATATACAATAATGTGTAAACCTGTGCGTTAAATAATGGTAAACACTAATATAATATGCAAAATAAGAATAACAGCAACTATACTCACCCGGTAGTATCTGCCTTTAAAAGTTTATTTGAAAAGCTGAGGCAAAACCCCGGGATATACCCAATAAAATACTATAAAAAGAGTCAGAGGCACAGAAAAGGATATAAACCATCCTTTGTAAAATAAGCGCAGTTATTGCGGAAATTACTAACCTTCATTTTTAGAAAAATCACGCTTGACATAAAAAAACATAGCAATTATTTTTGATGCCTCTAAAATCCAATTCTAATATGAAAAGAAATGAACCCCAAAAACTTACCCTATTAGCACTGGCCAAATCAGTTGCTTCAATTTTCAACAGTTTGTTTTTCTCTGATAACAGCAGAGATTTTAAACGTTTGAAAAACTTTATTGCTTCTTAAAATAATACGAAAAACCTACACAACCTTACTATGTATCCCTTATGTTTTACAACATAAGGGATTTAGTTTTTTAGCTAAACAGGTATTCTACATCGGCTTTGGTAAGGGCTTTTACAAAGCCTGTCTCGTCAGATATGAGCTCTTTAGCCAGGGTTCTTTTCTTTTCCTGTAATTGAAGAATTTTATCTTCAATGGTATCAATGCAAATCATACGGTATGCAAAAATATTTTTTGTTTGCCCAATACGGTGTGTGCGGTCAATAGCCTGCTGCTCTACGGCCGGGTTCCACCAGGGATCCACAATATATACATAATCCGCAGCGGTTAAGTTTAGCCCCACTCCACCGGCTTTTAAGGAAATTAAAAATACCCTGCATTCATCATTGTGCTGAAAATTTTGTATAGCTTTTTCTCTCTCGGTGGCCGAGGTGCTTCCATCAAAATATTCGTACGGAATACCCTGCTCTTTTAATTTTTCTTTTATTAAAGACAACATTCCCAAAAATTGTGAAAAAACAAGGGCTTTGTGTTCACCAATATTTTCTTCTATTTCTCTTGCCAGCTCTTCTAATTTAATAGAGTGATTGGGATATTTTTCTTCTTCATTTAAAATAAAAGGGCTGTCGCAAATTTGCCTTAGCTTCATCAGCCCTTGCAAAATGGTTAGCTGAGAGCGGTCAATTCCCTGCTCATCAATACTTCCTAAAATTTTATCCCTGTAACTATTGCGGAAAGCATCATAAATTTTACGTTGCTCTTTTTCCATTTCGCAAAACAGGATGGTTTCTGTTTTTTCGGGAAGATCTTTGGCTACCTGCTCTTTGGTACGGCGCAATATAAATGGATAGAGCAATTTGCGTAAATGCTCTTTTTGTTCCTGCTCTCCAAATTTATCAATAGGAGTGGCAAATTCGTTTCTAAAAAACTCCATGCTGCCCAGCAATCCGGGATTGAGAAAGTTCATTTGTGCAAAAATATCGAAGGTATTATTTTGCAAAGGAGTACCACTCATGCATAGCCTGTTTTTTGCATTTAGTAAAGAGGCGGCTTTAGTAACTTTTGAAGAAGGGTTTTTGATGGCCTGGCTTTCATCCAAAATAATGTAGTCAAAATTTATTTTGAGCAGTATTTGAATATCGCTTCGGAGTGTGCCATAGGTAGTAATGATAATATTGTGTTGCATAAGCTCATTAGCCATGCGGCTACGGGCATTGCCATGATGAATATGATAGCTGAGAGAAGGTGTAAATTTTTTTACCTCATTTTGCCAGTTGTAAATAAGAGTGGTAGGGCATACCACTATGGCTTTTAGCTCTCCATTTATTTTTTTATAATAATCGAGCATGCTAAGAGCCTGCACTGTTTTACCCAGCCCCATATCATCTGCCAGTATTCCGCCCCATCCTACATCGTTTAAGTAGCTTAACCATTGGTACCCCGATACCTGGTAGGGCCTTAATACATGCTCTAACTCTGCAGGCGCCGCTATTTCCGGAATATTTTTAAACTCACGCAGCCGCTCATATTTTTCGTCCAGGGCAAAACTTAGCTCTTCTTCATTTCGGTTTTCGTACAGCTCATCTATCACGCTCATGTGGTACTTTGAAAGCCGTAGCTTGTCAGCTTTACCTTCACCCACTTTAAATAACAAGCTATATTTTTTGAGCCATTCGTCGGGCAATATACCCAGGGTGCCATCGCCCAACTGTACAAATGACTGCTTGCCTGCCAAGGCTTTTTTAATATCGGCAATGCCTACACGCTGTTCGCCAAATTCAATTTCTACTTTGGCATCAAACCAATCTACCCCACTGCTTACATGTATATGTGTGCTGGGCCGGGCTGTATTAAATCTAAAATTTCTAAGCGCTTCAAATCCATATACCGGCACTTTCATTTCCTTCATTGCATCTATAAACAAAAAGAACCAGTTGTTGCGTAGCACATCTACACCTTTTAATACCAGGCTGCCTGTTTCTTTTTGTACAATAAACATGGAGTGCAGGCTTTCTAACTTAAGCATGAAAGCTGTTTCGGCCTCTTTGTTTCGCTGTATTATTAATATTTTATCGCCATCGGGCAGGGTGATGGTTTCTTTATCAGTAGGGCGGGTATCATATCCTTTATAAGAATAAATGGGCTGAAATACAAGGTAGTCGCCTTTTTCCTGCAACATTAATTTAATATCGGGAGTGCCGCTTTTTATTTCTTTTACCAGGCTTTTATCAAACTCTACCTGGTATTGCTTAGTAAGGGGCATGATAACTTTCTGCATTTTTTCTGCCCAGTTATCTTTACTTAATTGGATATTGCCCTGCTTTATAAATTTGTCGGCCTGCAAAATATCTTCGGGGCTTTTCCATAAATAAAACACATGATTGTATAAAAAAAGGAGGCTGCTGTTACATTCATTTTCTGCAAAAGAAATGGTTTCTCCATTTATTTTTACCAGGCAGGCTATTTCAAAATGATTGTTTTTGGCAATTACTTTAAAAACAGGTGAAATAAACTGGCTGCTAATTTCTACTTCAGCAAGGTTGGCCGTTTTAAAGGCTTTGCCTGTGGGTAGTTGAAAAATAAATGCATTGCTTGCCTGCTCTTCAAACAGGCGTTTTAATTTTGGATGCAGGTATTCTGTAATTAAGTCTTTTGTGTCTTCGGGTAAATCATCGCCATCGGTGTGTATAATATTTTCCCATATACCGCTAAAGGGCGAGTTTCGATTGAGGTATTTATTTATTTCGGTATCCTGCAGTTTTCTTACAAGTTGAAAAAGCTGTTTGTCTTCTTCGTTAAATACTTCGGTAGGTACAAATTTGGTGAGGTCAAGTTTTTCGGTTTTGTCAATATATTTTTTATTGTCTTCGTCGGCCTCGCCTTGTATGGCATCAACTGTAAAGGAGGGATAATTTTTTTGATTGAAATTAAAAACTATACCCAGCTTTATATTTTTATCCTGAGTGATAGTGGCGGCAGCTTGCTGCAAAACGGCGGGGGGCGGTGTGGCTGCTATAAATTGGGCAGCAGGCTTGTACATCTGTTTTGAAACCGGGGCTTCTACTCTTTTAATAGATGTGTCGAGCAATTTTAAAAAGGGTTTACCGTCTTTGTAGGTAAATTCAAACTTGCCTGTGAGGTCGTCTTGCAGGCTGTAACCATATATCTGTAATAGTTTATTTTTTTCTTTATCCCAGTTTCGGATGCTGTCAAAATAATTGGAGCCATATTGATTGAGCAGTTGCAAAAATAAAAGGATTTTATGTTCGCAAAGCGGATGTTGGGTTTCGCTGCAGATGCAGGATGTGTCAAAGTTTCGATCATCATTTTTTTGAATTACCAGCGGATATGCGTGTCCGTTATATTGTAATTCGGCTTCTACTCTTTCGTCTGCTGCTGATGTAATGCTGGCTTTGGTAGTAAGCAATAAGGTTTCTGCCTCCTGAAATATTGCCGGTGAAGAAAGCATTTTGAGCATTTTGAGGTCGATGGTTTTCATCTTGGCTACGGTGTGCCGCTGATTGTATTGGATGGCATTGCTCAGTAGCTGATTTTTATCTACCATATCCTGCAGGCGAAAGAGGGCTGCAGCTTCGTGGCGGCAAATTTCGCCAAGGTTGTAGGGGCAACTGCATCGCAGGTTCATAAGTTTTTCATCGGGATACCTATGAATATATACTTTGTAAAAAGTGCTATAGCTGTCGTCTCTTACTCTAAATACTATATTGCCGATGAGGTCATCATGGTCAACCATTTCTACAAACCCGAGGGAGAATATTTTTTTTCCCCTACGGATTACTTCGTCGGTACCATTGTTATAAATATGCTTAATTAGATGCGGTAGTGCCAAGGCCGGGTAAGTTTTATGAACATTTTATTTTTTTGCACTTATCCTTAACCGTTAGTGGCAGGGTGGCTGCTACCGGGTTGCGAAAAAGGCAATTTGCAAAAGTAACGAAAAAATGTGGAGGGGCGTTATTGAAATAAGGGAATTATGGCCTGAAGCATTGCTTATACAGGCATGATTTTTATAGATATATGTAGCAAATTGATATACTGCTTACGAGCTGCGGGACAGAGCGGCTACCCCGCTGAGGCTTTGTGCGCCTGCCTTGTGGCGGAGTAATAGCGATGGCCCGAACCGCTGCCGACCATGGCTTGAATGCTGACAGCCCTTATCTTTTTATTTTTCTGCACATTGCAATTTACCATCCCGATACTCGGGAAGTACGTTGGCTATATTGGGAGTGAGGCAGTAGCGGATATCTTTTTCTAAGCCAAAGTTAGTAAGCCTGTGATAGTGCGATGCATTGTGCTGTTGCATAAAATGATATAAATCTTTTTGTGCCTGCAGGTAAAGGGTATGTGCTATTTGAGAAGAATCGCAGGCAATGGAAAAGTGTTGCTGTATGGTATTGATGACGGCGCCTGCAAAAAGGGTATCTTCAATATTTATTCTGTTTTTCCAGGCGGCGCAGGCAAGTATTACATTTTTATTTTGCTTAACGAGATGATTGCATACGGCATCTACATTGGGAAAGGAGCCGGTTATAATTTCTTTTGCGCCTTTTTCGAGAGCCATGTGCAATAGCTTGGTGCCATTGGTGGTGGTTAACACAAGTGTTTTGCCTTCAATAAATTCTTTGCTGTATTCAAAAGGTGAGTTGCCCTGTTGCAGCCCTTCGGCAATTTGTCCGTCTCTTTCGCCTGCGGTGATGGCCTCTATTTGTTTGCCTATGCGGATGCACTCTGCCACACTATCCACGGGTACTATGGCTTTAGCGCCATTGTATAATGCAGTGGCAATGGTAGATGTGGCCCGCAAGACATCTATAATGACTACAATGCTGCTGTTGACATCATATAAATGTAACAGGGCAGGCGAGAGGCTGGTATAAAGGGAGGGTTTATTGTTGCTCATGTTGTAAAATTAATTTCCACTGATCGGTTTCTGCAAAGTTTTTGATTAGGTTATTTCTATTGCTGATAAATTTTGTTATATAATTTTTTAAAAAAATACTCATCACCAGTTTTCCGATGAGCCCAAAGGGTGCTTCTAAAGTTATGTGATCTGTAAGCAGGGTATAGCCTTTGTGCTGCGTAAATGTATGCAGGTGAGAAAATTTTTTAAAGTCACCTTTTTGCATTTCGTCTTTAAAAAAATAGGGTGCGTGGTATGCTGTAATTTTAGAGGTGAAAAGCCTGTATTTACCTAAATGTTTTGCCCGCCAGGTAACGGTTTCATTTAGTTGTATAAGCCCGGTAGTAATACCAGCAATGGCTTGTTCGTTGGTTTTTGCAGTGGATATTTTATGCAAATCAATGCTTCTGCTTAGGTCAAATACAATTTGTACCGGGCTTTTAATTATTGTTTGCATGTAAATGGTGGCCAACTTAATTTTTTTATGCAAAGGGCATTTTTACTACAATGGCTTTTACAGGATTATTGCGTATTTTAATAAATATTTGTGTATCGGTGTTGGCAAATTCTTTTTTTACATAACCCATACCAATTGCTTTGCCTAAGCTGGGCGATTGGGTACCGGAAGTAACATGCCCAATGAGATTACCATCTTTATCATTTATTTCGTAGCCATGGCGTGCTATTCCTTTTTCGAGGAGTTCAAAACCTACCAGTTTTTTTTCAATGCCTTGTATTTTTTGTTTTTCAAAAATTGCTTTGGAGTTAAATTCTTTTGTGAATTTGGTAACCCAGCCCAGCCCTGCTTCAATGGGCGAAGTGGTTTCATCAATATCATTTCCATAAAGGCAAAATCCCATTTCTAACCGGAGGGTATCTCTGGCGCCGAGGCCTATTGGCTTGATGCCTTGTGATTTTCCGGCTTCAAAGATGGCGTTCCAAATGATTTCGGGGGCATTGTCTTTATCTTCAAAATAAATTTCTACACCTCCCGCCCCGGTATAGCCTGTAGCGCTGATGAGCACATTATCTACCCCTGCAAAACTGCCTTTGGCAAATGTGTAATATTTTAAATTGAGGATATCAATATTGGTAAGGGGTTGTAATATTTTAGTAGCATTGGGGCCCTGTATTGCCAGCAGGCAGGTCTTTGCAGAAATATTATGCATCTCAGCATTTTCTGTATTTTGGCTTGTAATCCAGTTCCAGTCTTTATCAATATTGCCTGCATTTACCACTAACATATAGGCATTGTTTTCTTCCAGGCAATATACCAGCAGGTCATCAATAATACCACCATTGGTATTGGGCATACAACTGTATTGTGCTTTGCCGGCGGTAAGTTTAGAGGCATCGTTAGTAGTTATTTTTTGAATGAGGCTGAGTGCAGCCGGGCCTTTTATAATAAACTCGCCCATGTGGCTTACATCAAATACGCCTGCCGAATGCCGTACAGCAGCGTGTTCATCATTTATTCCGGTATATGATATGGGCATATTAAATCCGGCAAACTCTGCCATTTTTGCCCCGAGGGCTATGTGTTTTTCTGTAAAGGGCGTATTTGTCATTGTAAATTTTTAGAAAGCAAATGTAAATTAAAAATGAAAGGTAATAATTGCCCTGCTCTGGTTTATAAAAAAATCCCACCAAAAGGCAGGATTTTTTTGTGCTTCAACTTCAACTCAACTATTGAAACGATTTTAATCCATTAGCAACATAGGGTTATATGTTGTAAAGGTATTGGAGTTCATGGCTGTAGGCTCCGGCTCCTTTGAATCAATTTTTTTTAACTGATTTTCTATTTTATTTTTTTCATTTTCTAATGAGTCTTTGGCTCTTTTGGTTTCTATTTTAATTTTATTTTTTAAAGAATCAATTATGGTAGTGGTATTGTTGTCATTATTGTAGCGATAGTTTTCGTTGGTATTATCTCCATCACTTTCGTCGCCGGAGTTAATAATAACTGTATTGCCATTTTTGTCTTTAATGATTGTTTTGCTGTGATTGGTTTCTTTATTTTTCCAGGTGTCTGCCGGTTTATCATCTAGTGAGTATAGCCCATCTTTTTTCATTACATAATCTACTCCTTCGTCCCAACCATGCTCCAAGCCGTCAAATTCAATATCCAAATCATCATCCCATAATCCATAGTTTTCCCTTCCTATGCTTTTATCTATTCTTATTTGCTTACCTACGGGCACATACACCGTAAGGATGATGCGTTGGTTGCGAAATTTATCGTGACGATTAATGGGTATTCCTTTATCTACTATTAATAATGAATCTCTTTGCTGTGTATTGAACCTGATTAAAGAAGCCGTAGTATCTGCAGAGCGCCTGTTGCGTCCGCAGGCTAGTTTCATCATGGTAACTCTAAAGCTGTCGTTGTCTGATTTGATGATATGCACTGTTACATTATTTACATACGCTGTGTCATCATCCAGGTTAGTAAAAGGCTCAATTCTAAACCATCGGTTTCTGAAATATCTTTTTTCTGGAGAAAGAGAGGTTATTTCCAGTTTGTTTTGAGTAGGATTGCTAAGAGCTATTTCCTGCTCGGTAATAGTACTTGAAGTTTTAAAATCACGGGCTATAGAGCTTATCAGTAAAATAAAACATACTAAACCAACTATCCACAAGGCAGAAAAAGAAACCCTCATTAGTTTTTGATTGGTTTTTATTTTTGCAAGTTTTCTAATAATCCAGGCAAGAATACCGATGATTGGAACTGCAATAAAAAATATTAATGTGCCCCATGCATATACATTTTGCCAACCATCAGTAAGCAAAAAATCTTTGAGGGGAAACAATCCTACAGCTACAATACCTAAAGAAAATAGAGCCGCTACAAATGCAAAGCCTAAACATCCTAAAATAAAATAGGCAAAAACTTTAAAAATAAATGCAATGATATCTCCAAATGAGTGGCTGCTTTTGCGTACTACCTGGCCCATTTCTGTACCGAATGTTTTTCCTCTTTCTTTTGCAAAACCGGAAGCTTCTTTGCCAAATTTTTCTGCTCTTTGTTGTACGCCTTTTATTTCTTCCATTACAGAGTTTTTGATGGAATTCATATCCACTTTTTCTCCTTTCATTTCCAGTTTTTCGGCAGTAGTAGTAGCTTCTGGTATTACCAGCCAAAGAATAATGTACACCAGCAAAGCTCCGGGGCTAAATCCCAACCTGATAAAATTTGGAAAATCAAAATTGCCCCAATGGCTCCACCTTGTTACAATAGTAAGAAATGGTAATAAGAACAATAGCCTGGGTATCCATACACTCACTCCAAAATAATTAGAAATACCGCTACATACACCTGCTATTACTTTATCATCGCTATCACGATATAATTTTTTTCGGGTGCCCCCAATTTCGGTGGATGCGGTACTTGGCACGGCTACCCATAATATAAGGTAGGTAATAAAGCCAAAGCCACCGGCAATAAATAATACCACAAAAATAATTCGCATTATCACCACATCTATTCCAAAATAATTGGCAAGGCCACTACACACACCTCCAACTACTTTATCATTTTCATCTCTGTAGAGGCGCTTATTGCCTGCTGCATTGGTATAAGATGCAGCATTAAAATGGCTGGTATCATTGGATGCAGTACTGCCAGATGTGCTATTGGCTGAGCTTTGCTCCGTTTCAAAATCTTCGGGGCGGCCCATGCTTTTAATAATTGCATTTACATCATCTTCGGTAATACATGTAGAGCCGGATTTTATTCTCTCCTGAAAAAGTTCTCCTATTCGGCTCTCTATATCGTTGATGATTTCTTCCTTGCCTTCTTCGGCAGCAAAGTATCTGTTTAAGCTTTCGGTATATTTTTTTAATATATCAAAAGCAGTTACTTCTATTGGCACCACCCTGCCCTGGAAGTTTATGTTAATTACTTGTTTCATGGCTTAATACTTGTTTTTGTTTGTTGCTATTTGTTTATTTTTTTCACAAATGGCAACTTTAATTTTTGTTTCGTTAGTTGAAGTTTTTTTGCCAATAAAATCATGGCTATACTTTTTTATTGGCGATATGGTTTATTTTTTTAAGAATCAGGCACCCGTAATAGACTGTACTGCATTGGCCAGTTCATTCCAGGTGGCTTCCAGCTCTTTATAAAATTCTGCCCCTTTTTCTGTAAGCGAAAAATATTTGCGTGGCGGACCACTGTTACTTTCTACCCAGCGATAAGTGAGCAATTCTGCATTTTTAAGCCTGGTAAGAAGCGGGTAAAGAGTTCCTTCAAAAATATTAAGGTTAGCGGCTTTCATTTTATCAATGATATCGGAAGGATATGCTTCTCCCGTTTTTATTACTGATAAAATGCAAAATTCCAAAACCCCTTTTCGCATCTGGCTGGCTGTGTTATCAATGTTCATGGCTTTACATTTTTTAATACATCACAAAAATCATTTTTTGGCTTCCGGAACTTTGTTTATTTGCTTTTTCATGGCTGTGAAATGGAGCATTGTTTTACAAAAGTTTCATGGCTATACTTTATCATTATTTGGCAGGTATTGATTATAAGTAATTTGAACTTTCCGGACTTTTCAACTCACTTATTTGTTCCCTTCCTCACTTTGACATCACAAAGATATAAACTTTTTAGTACTATGCAACACATAATACCATTTATTTTAAGGTAGCTTGCAGTAAATTTGTTCAAGAAATGGCCTAAAATATAGGATGGCACTGCATTTTACCAAAATTTGGATGCATTAAAAAAATATACCATTTGGGATGAGCGGTAAATAATAGAGGATAAATGGGATATAAAAAGCTTATTTTAAAAGAGTAAATTGTACTGTTAATTAATATATAATTTGACGGTTAAGCTAAAATATTTTGGTAACTGGCATAGTCCTATCAGCGTATAAATAGTATAAACCCTTGCAAAATGAAAAAATTTTTACCTCTTATTGTTCTACTAATATTATTCAGCGCCTGTGCTCCAACCAAGCCATACCTTCAAAGAGCCGACCCCGATAAAGCATTGCAGGATGCGGTGCGAAAATTGAACAAAAGCCCCGGAGATACCGGCGCTATGAGTGCCATTCCCATTTTATACAACAATATTCAGCAAATACATTTGGCGAAAATAGAGTCGTATAAAAAAGGCAGTAACCTTGGCCGCTGGGATAATATCATTGCCGAGTATGAGCGCTTACAGGATGCTTATGATGATATCATCAATTCAAGTGCTGCTTTTGCATTAATTACTCCCGTTAATTATAACACAGAAATACTGGAAACCAAACAAGCTGCAGCAGGAGACTATTATGATCTGGCACAACATACATTAAATTATCAGGGCAGGGCAAATGCTAAAGCTGCATATAATTATTTTAAAAAAGCCAATTGGTATAGCCCTAATTATAAAGACAGCCGTGCAATGATGCAGCAGGTATATGAAAGTGCGGTTGTAAATGTTTTAATAAATCCTGTACAGGATAACTCATACTTTTACAACAATGGTTGGGGTAATTATGGCTACAACTACAGCAATCAATATTTTCAACAAAAATTAATTTCCGATTTACAAAGCCTTGCAAGCAGTAATTTTTATGCTGCCAGGTTTTACTCTGATGAAGGCCTAAGGCAGGAAAACATGCAGCCCGACTGGGTAGTAGATCTTAGATTAAGCAGCTTACAAATTCCTCCTCCGGCCAGTTATAATTATCGTAGAAACGCAAGTGCTCAGGTACAAGCCGGAAAAGATACAACCGGTAAACAATTATATCAAACAGTATATGCCACTATAAATATTACCAGGTATAGTTTTACTGCAAGGGTACTGCTTGATGTAATGATAAATGATGTTGTAAATCATAAACAAATAAACTACCGAAGTTTTGATGCAGATTATAACTGGCAGGAAGAAAGGGCCTCATATACCGGTGATAGCAGGGCGCTAAGCAATACAGACTGGGCCATTATCAATAATAGAAATTATGAAGCGCCCCGAAAAGAAGAAGTGCTGCAGGAGCTTTACAGAAAATTATACCCACAGGTTAAAAACAATATTGCAAATGCTGTGGAGTGGTAAGGGTCTACTTTCTTAAAAAACATATTTCTTTCATGTGCATAATGTTCTACTACTATTTCATTGCATAGTGGCCGGATAAAATTTATATCGGCCTATCTACAGCATATTTACATGACGCTCATCAGCCATTTAGATGATGACAAGTACCTTTTGTTGAAATCAATCGTAATAATTTTGGCAAATGGAGTATAATAATAATAAGACAGATTTACTGCCTGCTGAGGAATTGTTACAAAAACTAAAGGAGCATGCGGTTCAAAAAAATTATAAGGCAGGCGAGGTAATTCTAAAAAACAATTCCTACATCAGGGCCATACCTTTTGTAATAAGCGGTATAGCAAAAGTGATGAGAACAGATGAAGATGGCAGAGAAATTTTATTATACTATTTAAAAGCCGGAGAGAGTTGCATAATGTCGCTTGCAGGGGGCATGCAACAAGAGATAAGTAAAGTAAAATTAATTGCAGAAGAAGACACAGAATTGTATTTTTTACCCTTAGAAAAAATCTCCTTCTTTTTAAAAGAATATCCACAATGGCTTGATTATGTTTTAATGCTTTATAATAAGCGTTTTGAAGAACTGTTAGAAGTGGTAAACGCAGTAGCATTTAAAAAAATGGATGAGCGGCTGTTAAATTTTATCAAATACAAATGTGAGAATACAAAAAGTAAAACCTTGAATATAACACATGAGCAAGTAGCAAATGAGTTAGGAACCGCAAGGGTTGTAGTATCCAGGCTGCTCAAACAAATGGAAATAGAAGGGTTGGTAAAACTTGGAAGAAATAAAGTAACCCTTCTGTAACATTGGTTGCAAAACAATCAATAAATATTTTTCAGCTTTGCTTTCAAATACAACCTATAGCCGATAAAAAATGAGTGCGGATTTTTAAAACAAGTGAGATAATCAGGAGCCGGGTTAAAGATTTAAAATAAAAATACCTAATTCTGAATGTCTTAAAAAATATTTGCATTACGGGTCAATACCCTTTGAAATAAATTTAAAAAAGAAAAAATATGGCACACGAAATAGAAGTACAATGGATGGGAAAAATGCAGTTTAATGCATTAGTAAACGGACATACCATTATAATGGACGGCCCCGAAAAAGTTGGGGGCGAAGACAATGGCCCCATACCAAAGCCGCTTGTGCTTACAGCACTTGCAGGTTGCACAGGGATGGATATTGCAGCTATAATAAAGAAAGCTAATAAAACATTTTCTGAGTTTGACATAAAAGTAACAGGCGAAATAAGCAAGCGAATACCAATAGAATATATTGCGGTACACCTAGTGTACATTTTTAAAGGGTTGAATGAAAATAAAGAGATTGCTTTAAATGCGGTTACAGACTCTCAGGAAAAGTATTGTGGGGTGAGTAGTATGCTAAAAAAAGCCCTGCCGGTTACCTGGGAAGTAATTTACAACGGAGTACAAATATTTAATAATAAACCTGAGGCTGAATTAATAGCCTATTAATTACTAAAGAAATGTTTGCATTTATTAAAAAAAATAAATTCATCCTGGTGGGGGTTATCATTGGCGCTGTGTGCGGTTACCTGTATTATTATTTTGTAGGATGTGCAAATGGTACTTGTGCCATCACATCAGACCCTCTT
>JAFDXD010000120.1 GCA_018268135.1 Bacteroidota bacterium | reverse complement strand
GCACTTGCTACATTGGCTCCCTTATTGTGGAGCCTTTTTTTATGAATTGATAAAATGCTTACCTGCATTGTAGCGCTTGATTTATTTTTTTTAGTCATTTTTTTACTTAAAATAATATAAAAAATAGGCAGGGTAGCCCGGTATTCAATTTTTATACAGTTTTGTATCTATATTTTTACAAAAATCTGTAAAATGAAAGTGCTGATAGTTGAAGATGAAAAAGAGTTGAGCAAGAGCATACTTACCTATTTAAATGGCGAAAGCTATTGTTGTGAACTGGCTTCAGATGTAAAAACTGCCAGAGATAAAACTGAATGTTTTGATTACGATTGCATACTACTCGATATTAGTTTGCCAGATGGTAATGGCCTTACGGTGTTGCAGGATTTAAAGGCGAATAAGAAAACAGATGGGGTAATTATTATTTCTGCAAAAGATTCTATTGAAGACAGGATTGCCGGGTTAAATTTTGGAGCCGATGATTATTTAGCAAAGCCTTTTCACCTTTCTGAATTAAGTGCCAGGGTGGCGGCAGTAATTCGGAGGCGCAGGTTTGATGGAAATAAAGTAATAGTTCTAAATGATCTTACAATTAATACTGAGGCTAAAAGCGTAATAGTAAACCATGTAGTTATTGACTTAACAAGAAAAGAATATGACTTGCTCCTTTACCTGGTCATTAATAAAAACCGCATTATCTCAAAAGCTGCCATAGCAGAGCATATAAGCGGAGCAGAAGCTGATGTATATGATAATTTTGATTTTTTATATGCCCATGTCAAAAATTTAAAGAAGAAAATGTCTTTAGCCGGTTGCGAAGATTATATAAAATCAGTATATGGTATGGGTTATAAGTTTGAAATAAGCGTATGAAACTGCTTAATAAATCACTAAGGCTTTATATGTTGTATGCATTTGTGATACTGGTAATTACAATACCCGTTTCGTATATAGCCATACAAAGCATCGTATCAGAAGACGTGGATGAGACCCTTGCTGCCCAAAAAAACTCATTGATATCAAAATTAGAAAAACACTTAAATCTTCAGGAAGAGCAGTTTCCCGAAACCCTTTCTTCAGATTTTGAAATTACTCCAATACAAGGCATTCCTAAGCCAGATTCCTTTTATACAATCAACCAATACGACAGTATATCAGGAGAAAACCTCCCTTTTAGAATATTGGAAAGTAATACTGTAATAAAAAATAATCTTTACAAAATAAAAATAAAAGACTCTTTAATAGATTCGGAAGATTTGAAAGAACGAATTATTTTGATAATGGGTGTATTATTGCTATGCTTTGTAGCCGGGCTTTATTTAATTAATATTTACATCTCAAAAAAAATCTGGAAACCTTTTTATCAGGCTCTCGAAAAGCTAAAACAATTTAGGGTAGATAAAATGGATCCAATACTTCTTCCTGATTCATCTATTCATGAATTTGCTGAGCTGAATAATGCCATCAAAGCTCTTACCAGTACCAACCGGCAGGTTTACCAGTCGCAAAAAGAGTTTACTGAAAATGCCTCACATGAAATGCAAACACCCATTGCAGTTTTGCAAAGTAAAATAGAGTTGTTAATGCAAACTTTACCCCTGTCTGCAGAACAGGCCGGGCTAATTACAGATACCATTCATATTGGCCAAAAACTTAGCAGGCTCAATAAAACATTGCTGCTGCTTGCAAAAATCGACAATAATCAATTTCCTGAAAGAGAAAAAATAAATCTGAAGGCAATGATTGAAGAAACATTAAAGCAATTTGAAGATGCAATTGCCGATAAAAAAATTGAAGTAGAATTTGGTGCAATGGACGACAATTCAATATTTGCAAATAAACTGCTGGTTGAAATTTTGTTTTCAAACCTTTTGTCAAATGCAGTTAGGCATAATTATAAAAATGGCATTATTAAATTGTCTTTAGAGCAAAATATATTTTCAATTATCAATACCGGCGACTTAAATGCTTTAGATAATTCACAGTTGTTTCAAAGATTTAAAAAGCAAACCAACAATCAGCAGAGTGTAGGGCTGGGGCTTGAGCTTGCTCAAAAAATTTGTGAATTGTATCATACTAAAATTGAGTACAGTTATTTAAGAGGGCTTCATATTTTTTCTATTAACTTTTTTATGTAACATGCCGTCATGCAATCCCTGTATTTTTTTTAGTAACCTCCTCTTTGCAATAATAACTAGTTGTTAAAAAATAAATTTAAAGAATGAATAGAAGGGAATATTCAGATTTTCCACTGTTTTTATTTGCAATTTTAATTTATAATTTAAAAACAATAAAAAAATTACTACAATGAAAAAAAGTATGATCGCAATGACATTGGCAGTAGCAGTAGCTTTTGGCGCTAATGCTCAAAAGTTAGATGCCTCAAAAGTGCCAACTACAGTTAAGGAATCTTTTGTAAAGCATTACCCTGGCATTAAAACAAAATGGGAGAAAGAGGGTGATAAGTATGAAGCCGGATTTAAGAAAGATGGAAAAACTATGTCGGCGCTGTTTGATGTAAATGGTATGATGACAGAGAGTGAAGTGGATATAAAAGTGGCAGAACTTCCTACAGTCGTTTTACATTATGTAAGGGAGCATTATAAAGGAAAAACCATCAAAGAAGCTGCAAAAATTACCAAGGCGGATGGTACAGTTAATTTTGAAGCGGAAGTAAATGGTAAAGATGTACTGTTTGATGAGGCTGGTAAGTTTTTAAAAGAAGTAAAAGACTAATTAGCACAATGCAATAAAAGACAGGCGGCAATATTGCCGCCTTTTTTATCTGTTATTTTCAAAATTCAATTACTGCATCTCCTTCTATTGGATATGATTGGCAGGTTAATACTCTTCCTTTTGTCAATTCATCTTCCAGCAACACTTCATTGTATGCCATCCATATTTTGCCAGATGTACAAGTGCCTGCACAGCTACCACACCTGCCGGCTTCGCAACTGTAGGGTATGGGTATGTTTCTTTTTTTGGCGGCAGCCAATATTGTTTCGGGGTATTTTATCAATAGCGCATACTCGTTACCGTTAATTTTAATCAGCACCGTATGGGCAGCTACATCGGGCGGCCTGGGGATAACCAGCCGGGGCAGGTTGCTGAAATTTTCTTTTATTATTTGGGCCTGTAAAATTCCATAAGTTTTTAAAGTAATCTCAGCCATTTGCATATACAAAAATGGGCCGCATAAATAAAAAGCGAGTTTGTCTAATGGCTCTGAAATGTACTCGCTAAGCAATTGCTGAAGCAGCCAACTACTCAGCCTGCTTTGATGTACATTTAAATGATTGCTGAATAAAAAACGGATTTGCAGCCTGCCGCCGAATTTTTTTTCTAAATTTTTTAATTGGTTTAAAAAAATTGTATCCTCCTCTGATCTGTTGCTATAAATCAGCACTACTTTTTTTTGAGAATAATATAGCAGCGTTTTAATTAGTGAAAAGCAAGGGGTAATACCGCTTCCGGCAGCTAAAAAAATACATTGATTCAAATTTGCTAGCTCTGCAGGTAATTGAAAAAAACCGCTGATGCCTGTTGAATATAAAATGTCACCGGCCTTCATTTTGTTTAAAAGCAACCTGCTAAATTCACCGTTTTCTACCAGCTTTACCGTAATGCTTAAAGGCTCGCCCAATTGAGGAGCAGAACTTATTGAGTAAGACCTTCTTTTTTCGCCATAGTCTGTAAAAAATACCAGGGTGATGAACTGCCCCGGATTATACACCGGTTGCCAATCGTCTAATGGCTCCAATACAAACGTTTTAGCATTGGCTGTTTCGGTAACTACATTTTGAATCCTAAGCTTTTTAAAATGGCTGTCTTTAATCATTTAGGAAACTAAATTACTAAAACATAACCGGATATTTTTTTTGAAAATATCAGGCATATCAATCATCTTTCTTTTGTGTCAATGCTGTATGAGGGATTAATTCTGTTTGCTGCTTTACTTTATTTTTTAATTCTTTTAATCGTTCGTACAATTCTGAAGGGTCATATTGCTGATTGTAGCTGCTTAAAGCATTTAGCTTATTGTAAGCCCCGGAAATGCTATTGCTAATATTTTCATATTGTTTTAATACTTCATCATTGTTATTAGCCGGCGATTGTATATTATTTCTATTATTGGAAAGAAAATTATAAAGTTTAATGGCATTGTTAAAACAGCTTACAGCCTCATTATATAACTGCATGTCATTGTTTTCATAAATGAGGGCAATTTCCATGTGGATATATGCTAATCTATTTTGCATTAATTTACTTTCATACCCTAATGCCTTCATACGATTATAGGTTTGCTGCAGTTGACCTAACTCACTAAGATGATTATACGCTTTTATAGAATCTTCAAAGGCCAAATAATTTTTATTTCTGCTTGATAAATAACCTTTCTTAAATTCTTCATTTGAAAGGGGATGATGGAGCAATTGCCAAATAGGATCAAAAGGCATGTGGTTAGCAATAAATTGGGAAGGGGAAAGCATGAAATATTGAAAATTTTCATTTGAATCTTTATCCCAGGTGGGGTCGCAACAATACCATTGGTTATTCATTTGCAATACACACCAGGCATGGTCGGTGCGATCGGTTTCCGCATTTTGTTTTGTATAACCATATACCACATAGCATTCAATGCCTGCTTTAGTTGCAATATCAGTAAATATAGCTGCATAATTTTCGCATACTCCTTTTCTTCTTCTCATAGCTTCTGTTATTTTAGCCTGCTTATCTTCATTCCAATTGATGCTGTACATGCTATCCTTGTTGTATTGAATATTTTTAGTAACCCATATATAAGCGGCTAAAAGTTTATCTTCTTCAGTATTGTAATGGCTGTTTATATAATTTGCTATACTGCCTGTAGTTGTTGCCTGGCAATCAGGAATAAAGTAATGATAATTTGAATTGGATATATTGTAAGTATGCTGACTATTTGCACTAAGGCAAATGCCTAAGATATGAAGCATTAATAATAGCCCTTTCATTACTCAAAGCTATCAATTAAATGCCAATTGTATATTTATGAGAGCTGCAAATAGGGGGAATAAAAAAGCATCAAATTTTAAATTTACCTTTTTAATTGCTTAATTGGATAAAAATAGAACCTGATGCCTTTTCTGAAAAGCTTTCTTCACTTTAACATGCTTAAACTTTTCATTTTTTGAAACGCTTTTACACTTTTTACGATGTATCTTGCTTTTCAATTTTGTGATATAAAGATATAAAATCCATACAGGGATTTCCAAATATATTTGCTTGTAGTTTTGCACTCGTTTAGCACATAATTATGCACATAGTAACTTTAAATACTTAAATATATAGGAATGATAAAAGTATTGGCATTAAGCAATTCTCGTACAGGTAATGGCGGTTTTTTAGAGACTGCAAAGCCATTGATTTCTCAATTTGCAGGACAGGGAAAAAAGAAAATGGCATTTATACCTTTTGCCAGCGTAACAAGAGATTATATCACCTATGCATCAATGGTAAATGATGCCTTGGCAGACTTGAATTACCAGGTAGATGTGGTATTGCCCGATAATGCAGTGTCTTCCATATTACATGCCGATATCATAATGGTAGGAGGGGGCAATACTTTTAAATTGTTGCATGATCTTTATGACCTTAATTTAATGCAGTTAATCAGGGAAAAAGTGCAGGGTGGCTGCCCGTATATTGGATGGAGCGCCGGTGCAAATATTGCAGGCGCTACTATTGGCACCACTAATGATATGCCAATCATTCAGCCAAAAAGTTTTGATGCATTTGGTTTTTTACCTTTTCAAATAAATCCTCACTATTACAATCTAAAGATGGAAGGACACAATGGTGAAACAAGAGATCAGCGTATTGCTGAATATGTAATTCAAAACCCGGGTGTAGCTGTAGTGGCTTTGCCCGAAGGCACTGCTTTAAAACTTGAGCAGGGAAAATTGATTTATTTGGGCCATAATACAGGAGTATTATTCACCAATGATATGGATGAAATTATTAGAACAGAATTGAAAGAGGGAGATGAACTTTCTTATTTAATGTAACACCAAAGTTGGGAGACAATTTTTTTATACAAATAAATAATGACCGCAAACAAATGCGGCCATTAAGTAGAAGGGGATTTTAGTAGAGCTTGCTCAAAACGGTGATGCAAAGTTTTCATTTTTTTAAAAATTACTTACTAAAATGCTGCACTGACCATTGCTGCTAAAAAATTTTTGTAAAGTGAAGATTAACTTTTTCATGATTGATAATTTTTTTAGTGATTATTTTTTTCACAAGTATGACCTGCAATTGGGTGATTTAATTTAAATGCTATTTTTTAAATTAATGTTAAAGAGGTAAATGACTCCCTTGGCCGATAAAAGATAAAAGGCTGAATGGCTGCCGGATGGCAGTGAAAAGCACGGTGAAGAATGTGGCAGGGCATTGTGCCGTACTTGAAACGAACAGCCGGGCATGAGGCTGATGAGGGTGCGATGATAGTAGCCCCAAATAATTCTGTAGACAATTATTTTTTATTTAATTGTTCCTGCATTTTTTTTATTCTGTCTTCTAATTTTTCTGAACTTATATTTTCACGCATGCTGTCTATTTTAATTGGAAAGCTAAAAGGTGTGAGCTTTTCAGGCTTTTTAATGATGATTTTACTTTGCTGAATTCGTTGCAGCATGTTTCTTAAACGGGGCTCATCCATTTGTTGTGCCATTACTTCGCTGATGGCTTGCTTTAATAATAAATTTTCAGGCTCGTATGTTTTAAATACATTGTATAGTAATGAAGCCGAAGATTGTAAATGTTTCTGCTTTATTTGTGTGCCAGGCATTCCCTGAAAAATTAGTCCGCCTATAACGGCAATGTCTCTAAATTTTCGCCGGGCCATTTCGGAAGCATTTACACTTTGTTGTATGTCTGCAAATAAATTATCTTCAGAAAATAATTGATACACATTTTTTTTATCTAACGGTATGGGTTGATCGCTAAGCAGCTCAAAGCCGTAATCGTTCATTGCATACGAAAAAGTGATGGGCTTTATACGGCTGATGCGGTAAGCCAAAAGGGCTGCCATGGCTTCATGTACCAATCGGCCTTCAAAAGGATATACAAATACATGATAACCATCTTTGGTTTCAATATGCTCTACCAGTAATTGATTGTGCAATGGTACTGACGATAATTCTTTTTGTAAATTGAGTAAAGGTTGTAAGATGCTTATCTCTTTTTCTGTATGAATGTTTGGGGTTTTAATGGCAGCATCATGTAAAGTTTGCCTAAGCAAATGCCCCAGATTGGCGCTTAAGGGTAATCGGCCTCCCATCCAGCTTGGTATGATGGTTTTTGTAGAATTGCTAACTTTTACCAATGCAACCAAATCTTTAAGTTTTATAAATTCAAGATTGCGGCCTGCAAAGGTGAAAGCCTCTCCGGGGTTGAGCCTGCTGATAAACCATTCTTCTATTAATCCTATAAATTCGCCATTGATAAATTTTACTTTTATCAATGCATCGCTTACAATTGTGCCTATGTGCAAACGATGGCGCATAGCTGTAGTACGATTATTTATTTTATATACCGTTTTTACTTTTACTACTTTTTTGTAATCATCATAATTTTTTAGGGCTACGCCACCTTTTGTTAAAAAATGGAGAAGTTGTGTCCATTCTGATTTCAAAAGATATTTATAGCAATAAGTAGATTTAATTTCTTTAAAAATTTGTGTGGCATTAAAGCCTTCAGAAATGGCTAAGGTGGTTAGGTATTGGAGCAATACATCAAAGCATAACGTTAACGGTTGCCTGCTTTCAATAAAAGAAGAATCAATGGCTTTTTTTAATGCAGCCGCTTCTAATAATTCTAAAGAATGTGTTGGTAAAAAATATATCTTACTAGTTTGCCCGGGCTGATGCCCACTGCGGCCAGCTCTTTGTAAAAAGCGGGCTACACCTTTTGGCGAGCCTACCTGTACTACAGCTTGCACCGGTCTAAAATCTACTCCCAAATCTAAACTGCTGGTGCATACCACTGCTTTTAGCCTGCCCTGCTGAATTGATTCTTCTATCCAGGTTCTTAAATATTTTTCAATACTGCCATGATGCAAGGCCATAGTGCCGGCAAGCTCAGGTTCTATAGTTAATAATTGCTGGTACCATGCTTCACTCATGCCACGGGTATTTATGAAAATGAGGGTACTGTCATTTTTTAAAATAATTGGAATAATTTTTTTCGAAAGCTTTAAGCCGAGATGCCCGGCCCAGGGATATGTTTCAATTTCATCGGGTAGGATTGATTGTATTTCTATTTTTTTTTGAAAGTCTGCTTTTATTATAATGCCAACTTTTTTTAAAGGAGATAGTAATACTTCTTTTGCCTTCTCAAGGTTTCCGATGGTAGCCGATAAGCCCCATATTGATGTGCGGCCGGTATCAGGTTTGGGTGGCTTTATATTTATTAATCGGGATATTGCTAATTCTACCTGCACCCCTCTCTTGCTTCCTAACAGTTCGTGCCATTCATCTACCGCTATTATTTTAAGCTGGCTAAATTGGGAAGGATAATCTTTTTGCGCCAAAAGTAAATGCAGGCTTTCGGGAGTGATGATGAGCACTTCCGGCATTTTTGCATTTTGTTTTTTTCTTATGTTTATTTCCGTGTCCCCATTGCGGATACCTATTTGCCATTGCATTTCAAGCTCCTGAATTACTTGTTGCATGGCTCTGCAAATGTCTTTTGCCAGTGCACGCAATGGTGTTATCCATAGCAATTGCAGCCCGTTATTTTGTTTGGTTTTGTAATGATTTGGATTTGCATTTATAAAATGAATAAGAGCGCCCAAAAACACTGAAAATGTTTTGCCATAGCCAGTAGGCGCATTTACCAGCCCTGATTTGCCTGCTGATATTTGTTCCCAGGTTTGTAGTTGATAGGCAAAGGGCTCCCTGTTGTTTGCAGCGAGCCAATTATTAATTATTTGGTAGCCCGGTGTGTTTATAAAATTATTTTTAGGGTGCTTCATATTTGTTTCATCTATTAAAGACGGCTTTTTTATATGGCTGCTTTATAATTTAACAGGATAGTATAAAGCTAAGCGATTTTGAAATGGACTACCTGACAAATTTTAAGAATAAATCATTTTCTTTGCAGTTATGGTTCATTATTCTCTTTGTCCTTTTTGCAATTCGCAAAATATAGGTAAGGCACTTTCAGTAAAAGACTACACAGTTTCATCTAAAATATTTGAGCTGATAAAATGCAGCGATTGTACCGGAATGTTTACGCAGGATGTGCCGGGGCAGGAAGATATTGGTTCATATTATGCATCAGAAAATTACATAAGCCATTCCGATACTCAAAAAGGATTTATAAATAAACTTTACCACCGGGTACGCCAAAAAACCCTGCAAGGCAAGTGGGCTTTGGTAAAAAATGAAACCAATACCAATGCAGGAAATATATTGGATATTGGCTGTGGCACTGGGGCTTTTTTGAATTTGATGAAAAACAAAGGCTGGCAAATAACAGGGCTGGAGCCGGATGCTACTGCCCGACAGAATGCGGAAAAATTATACCAGGTTGCCCCCATGCCGATAACTAATTTTTTTACATTGGCAAATGGAAGCTATGATGCTATTACCATGTGGCATGTATTAGAGCATGTGCACCAATTGCATGAGTATATTGATAAAATAAAATCATTACTTACTGAAAATGGGAAGGCTTTTATTGCCGTACCAAATTATACCAGTTATGATGCTCAATATTATAAAGAATATTGGGCTGCCTATGATGTGCCTCGCCACCTGTATCATTTTTCGCCGCAAAGTATTAAGGCCTTAGTGGAAAGTCATGGAATGAAACTGCAAAAAATGAAAGCAATGTGGTACGATAGTTTTTATGTAAGCATGCTGAGTGAGCAATATAAAAATGGCAAAAGCAATCATATAAAAGCATTTGTAGCAGGATTGATTTCAAATATTAACGCCTTGTTCAATCCATCTAAATGCAGCTCTGTTATTTATATTATTAGTAAGAATTAATGTAGTTTAATTCAATTTTAATTCAAATAACTTGGGCCATCTTTTACCGGTAATAAACATTGTTTTTGAAGTAGAATCATAAGCAATTCCATTCAGTACATCTGTACGATCTTTTACAATATCTGTTGGCTTCAGCAGGTTTGATAAAGTCATTTTTCCTACTACGTGGCCATTTTCGGGATCTATTTTTACAATAAAATCTGTTTGATATACATTGGCATATACATACCCGTTAATGTATTCTAATTCATTTAACTGATCTACAGGTCCGTTGTTATCCACTACGCCAAGAGTATTGATTACTTTAAAATCATCGGGATTTACAAAATACAAATTAGCGCTGCCATCACTTACAATTAAATTAGTGCCGTTGTTGGTAATTCCCCATCCTTCGTAAGGCCAGTTGAATGTTTTGATAGGTTTATCAATATTATTAAGATCGTACTCATACACTACATTACTTTGCCAGGTAAGTTGATATATTTTATTTTTAAAAATATTAATGCCTTCGCCAAAAATTTTAGCGGTACCCATCATGTGTTTTTTTTCTACTTTGCCCGTTTTGTAATCGGTTATTCTTAGAGAAGAAGTTTCAAAATCGCCGGTGCCTTCATACATTTTACCATTATATAATTGAAGCCCTTGCGTATAAGCGCTCGTATCGTGTGGGTGTACAGCAATAATGTTATAAGATATTTGGGTGGGGGCTGCAATGCCATAATCCACAGGTGCTACTACCGGGTTGTGATTATCATTGTTATTATTGCAAGCAACCAGCACAGCTAAAAATAAAATTGGGAAGAAGATCTTTTTCATTGATAAAAATTAATATATGAGCGGTGCAAAAATAAGCAAGAGAGGTTGTTTTATCAGGGGCTGGTTACTCATTTATCATAAAAATTTTGTTATTGTAATTATTAAGCCTATATTTGAACCACCTCTGAGCCATTATTGCCATTTTTCCCCCAAGTGGTAAATGCTGTCTCTCTTCCAATTCAGGATGCAAATATTGCATCATCCTTACAATTTTCCATTATCTGCGGTAAAGACTATTTTTTTCAATTTTAGATTTAATTAAAAATGAAATTTATAGCCGGGGTTGTATTTTTATTTTTTGGAAGTTTGCAGGCCTACTCTCAGCGTGTGTGCGGAACCGTTATGCAGTCTGCTGAAGTTGCCACAAATACACTAACTGTTACTAATGAAGTTGGGCGTGATACGGTACCTAATGAAGTTATTAATATACCTGTAGTGGTGCATGTGATTTTTAATACAGCTGTTCAAAACATTAGCGACGATCAAATCATTTCGCAAATAAAAGTTTTAAATGAAGATTATCGGCTCAAAAATGCAACTGCTGCTAATATACCGTCTGCATTCAAAAGCTTTGCGGCCGATACCCGCCTGAATTTTTGCCTCGCCAAAGTAGATCCCACAGGCCATCAAACCACTGGCATTATTAGAAAATATACTACTGTGCCATATTTTACAGATGAAAGTATGAAGTATTCCATGCAGGGAGGCGATGATGCCTGGGATTGTAAAAAATATCTCAATATATGGGTATGCTATATTTTTGGCCGAAGCCTTGGCTTTGCTACCATGCCGGGTGGCCCGGCAGATAAAGATGGAGTGGTTATCAATTTTGATGTATTTGGTAATACGGGCAATGTGCGTACTGAATTTAATATGGGCCGTACCGCCACGCATGAAATTGGTCATTGGTTAGGTTTAAAACATTTATGGGGCGACGAAGATTGTGGAAGCGATGGTGTAGATGATACTCCAAGGCAGCGGTTTGCAAATTATTATTGCCCAAGTTTTCCGCATGCCACTAGCTGTTCACCCAATAGTGATGGCGATATGTTTATGGATTTTATGGACTTTACAGATGATGCCTGCATGAGTATGTTTACACAGGGGCAAAAAATGAAAATGAGATCACTATTTGCAAAAAATGGTTTGCGAAATTCTTTTTTAAATTCATTTGCCTGCGATGCTTCTTTGGCAACTGCAGGGCCACTGCCACAAGATACCAGCAAGGCCACTGCCGGGCCTGTTAATAATGTTCATAAGGAATCATCAGGTATAAAAGTTTTTCCCAACCCCGCTAGTAGTATCATCAATATTACTTCAGATGAAAATGTAATCTTAAATGGCCAGCCATTACTTATTTACTCTGCCACAGGCAAGGTAGTGATGAAGCAAACATTGCAGGCCAGTTCTGCTAAAGTAGATGTGAGTAGTCTTGCACCCGGTATGTACATTTTGCAGGTAGGGCAAAGCTCCACAAGAAAAATATGTAAGTTTGTTAAGTTGTAATGTTAATTACTAATTGTTTTTTTATACACTACATTCCTCTCACGCAGGTAGTTGATAATAAATTCAAAACATCCTTTTTCTTTTGCAATCAGCTCCGGCGGAAATACACCTTTAGCAGTAAACTTTTTTTCAATAATAAGATTTACAGCAGCAGTGCAGGTATAACCCGTAGTTCGGCTCATAGATGCCGTTTTGGAAACAGCATCATATTCATCATATAAAAAATATTCCACCTTAGTTTGTTTTCCTTCCATTTTTCCGGTGAGGATAATTTTCATTAATGTAAACTCTGCCTCTTCGGGCTCAAGTTTCCATTTATCAAATAACAGGGAAGTGGTAAAATCTATTGCACGGATTTTATTTCCTTTTACATTTATTATTTCATTGCTAAAAAAACCGGCTTGTTCAAATGCTTTAATAAGATCTATATGCCCCGGGTACCGCAGTGTTTTTTCTTTCATATTGGGAATATGATTCATGGTAAATAAAATACTTCTCAAGCCATCTGTATTAAAACTTTCCAGGGTTCCTACAAAATCAAAATCTATCAATTCGGCATCGCTAAGGGCAGGTTTGGTTACTATATGCCCATTCTCTACATACCTTGCGGGCCTTGTATATTCTTCTATTACATCTACCGGCGAAAAAGGAGCTTTGTATTCAAAAGGTTTTATTCTTTTTTTGGGCAGGCCGCCTACCATACACTCAAAACTATCTACCTGCATTAGCTCATTATAATAACCAAGTATCAGATTGCTCATGCCCGGAGCCACACCGCAGTCAACAATGGCGGTTACATTGTTTGCTATGGCAAGAGTGTTGAGTTGTAAGGCATCTTCCGGAAAAAAAGATATATCCACTACATTTTTACCTGCATTTATGATAGCTTCTAAAGTTTTATATCCCATAAAACCCGGCACAGCATTTACAAGCATGTCAAAGGGTTTTAGCATTTGAGCATACTGGCCTGTATCAGTTAAATCTGATGGGATGGTATGAATATTTTCAGAGGAATGTAAAAGGCTAAGATTTGCTTCACTTATGTCAAATGAGGTTACATCAAAATTTTTGGCAAGATCTTTTGCAATGGTTCTACCCACCATACCTGCTCCTAATACGCCAATTTTCATATAATGTTATTTTTTGTTTACAATGGTACATATTTTTCTGTTACAGTATTAGGTATTTTAATTTCAAAGCATTGTTTACTTTTTGTGCAGATACAAAATGTAACCAAAAAAATCAAAGGCTCTATAAAAAAATTAAAAACCTGTTTTGTGCTCATTCTACCTAATCCCATTCTGTTAATATAATTTAACGCTTTTGTAAGCAAACATGCCGGTACTTTTGCAGTCTAACTTTATTAAAAACATTATGATGAAAATTTATACTCTCTTTTTATTTTTCCTGTTTTCATTTACCGTATCATTTGGGCAAGGTATATTGGGTAAATTAAATAAAGTAGTCAATAAAGATAGTAACAACAATGTACTTACATTGCCCGGTAAAAATAAAGGAGCCTCACAAGGCGTTTTGGGAAAGGGTTTAAGTAATGATGAAATCATTAGTGGATTAAAAGAAGCGCTAAGTATTGGCGCAAAAAATACTTCTAAAAATTTAGGAGTTACAGATGGCTTTTTTAAAAATGCCGCCATCAAAATATTAATGCCTGCCGAGGCACAAAAAGCCGAAAAAACCCTAAGGCAACTGGGTATGGGAAATTTGGTAGATAATGCAATACTCTCTATGAACCGGGCAGCAGAAGATGCCGCAAGTGGTATTACAAATATTTTTATCAACGCCATATCGCAAATGACCTTAAGTGATGGCTTAAAAATATTGCAGGGATCTGATAATGCCGCTACAGATTATTTAAAGAAAACAACCACCGCTCAGCTTACACAAAAAATGCGCCCTGTAATTGATTCATCATTAGCAAAAGTAAATGCAACCGGTTATTGGAAAGATGTGTTTACGGCTTACAATAAAATTCCATTTTCGGGGCAAAAAGTTAATACAGACCTGACGGCTTATGTAACTGAAAAAGCATTATCAGGTATATTTTATTCAATAGGGCAGGAGGAGCAAAAAATTCGCAAAGACCCTTCGGCCAGGGTTACCGGCCTGCTTCAAAAAGTATTTACAAAATAGTAGTTTGGTTAAAGGTGAAAAACAAGAGCCGCTTCATGTATTGACAGCGGCTCTTTGTATAATAGTACTTTTTGTATTTTTTTAAATGTCAGTAGCTTCACCATAAGCCACAGCAGTAGCTTCTTTTAAAGCTTCGCTCATGGTAGGGTGTGGATGTATTGCATTCAATATTTCGTGGCCGGTAGTTTCTAATTTTCGGGCCACAACTGCTTCTGCAATCATCTCAGTTACATTCATCCCAATCATGTGGCAGCCTAAAAATTCGCCATATTTTGCATCGTATATTACTTTTACAAATCCTTCTGTGGCGCCTGCTGCTACAGCTTTTCCGCTGGCAATAAATGGAAATTTGCCCACTTTAATTTCATAGCCTGCATCCTTTGCAGCTTTTTCGGTAAAGCCTACAGAAGCTACCTCAGGAGAGCAGTAGGTACATCCCGGAATGTTGTTGTAATCAATAGGCTCCGGCTTATGGCCACTCAAATGCTCTGCAGCATTAATGCCCTCTTTGCTTGCCACATGTGCCAGGGCCTGGCCGGGTGTGCAATCGCCAATGGCATATAAGCCTGGCACACTTGTTTGCTGGTTGGCATCTACAATTATTTTTCCTTTATCTGTTTTTACACCCAGGGCTTCCAGTCCCACATTTTCAAGGTTGGCCACTACGCCTACAGCACTAAGCAAAATATCAGCCTCGAGCGTTACTTCACCATCAGCAGTTTTTACGGTAGCTTTTACACCAGCTCCCGAAGTGTCAACCTTTAGCACTTCACTGCTTGTCATTACACCAATACCTTGTTTTTTAAATTGTTTTTCAAGCTCCTTGCTAATATCTTCATCTTCTACAGGTACTATCCTCGGCATAAACTCTACAATGGTAACCTTGGTGCCCATACTATTATAAAAATAAGCAAACTCACTACCAATAGCGCCACTGCCGCATACAATCATGCTTTTAGGCTGAGTGGTAATAGACATGGCTTCTCTGTATCCAATTATTTTTTTACCATCAATGGGCATAGTAGGCAATTGTTTTGCCCTTGCACCAAGTGCCAAAATAATATTTTTAGCTTCCAGTGTCCGTTTGCTGTTATCCGCAGCCGTTATTTCCATTTTATTTGCAGCTACCAGTTTGCCGGTACCCATTATCACGTCTATCTTATTTTTCTTCATCAAAAACTGGATACCCTTACTCATTTTATCTGCTACACCACGGCTCCTGCCAATTACTCCGCCAAAGTCTTGCTGAGGGTTGGCAATATTAATTCCATAATCAGCCGCATGTTTTGCATATTCAAATACATTGGCGCTTTTAAGCAAAGCTTTAGTAGGTATGCAACCCCAGTTAAGGCAAATACCACCAAGGCTTTCCCGTTCTACAATAGCTACTTTTTTACCTAATTGGCTCGCTCTAATTGCTGCAGGATAGCCTCCCGGGCCACTTCCTAATACTATTACGTCGTATGCCATAACTAATTTTTTTATTTTTTATTTTTAATAATTGCTTGCAAAATTAATCTGAAATAGGGGATTAGCCAAAAGCATGTTTTTTTAAAAAAAATAGGGCGTGCCAAAGGCCGGGCTATCCGCTACTACTCCGGCACAATAGCTCTGCACAAAGCCTCACCGGGGTAGCCGCTTCTATCCCTCACGCAAGTAAAAGTTGCACCTCGCCGTTTATAACAAAATCATACCCATATTTTGATAATATAAATGGAGCGTAAAAAAATAAAAATAATGAACCATGAGTAAGACGAAAAGATGGAATGGATTTGTTTATAGTACCCGAAGAACGCCATCTTTCATTCGACCCCGGAGGGGTCACCCCTCACTTGTTTACATACATGTTCTATCAACATTAAATCCCTTCGGTATAAAAAAATAAACCAAGGCAATAAAATTTGTTTGAATGAATTGAATCTGAGAACCCTTAGGGTTCAAATGTTTATAGAATAAATAATAATCGCAACATTCAACCCCTCCTAGGTTCGTCCCACCTTTGTCTGCATTCATTTTCTATCAACATCAAATCCCTTCGGGATAAAAAAATAAACCAAGGCAATAAAATTTGTTTGAATTGATTAAATCTAAGAACCCGAAGTGTTCAAATGTTTATAGAAAAGATAATAATCGCAACATTCGACCCCGTTGGGGTCGCCCCACCTTTGTCTGCATTCATTTTCTATCAACGTCAAATCCCTTCGGCATAAAAAAATAAACCAAGGCAATAAAATTTGTTTGAATGAATTAAAATTGAGAAACTGAAGTATTCAAATGTTTTATGAAAAAAAAATAATCGCAACATTCAACCCCGTTGGGTTCGCCCCTTCTTGGTTCACATCATTTTCTATCAACATTAAATCCCTTCGGGATAAAAGTAATAAACCAAGTCAATAAAATTTGTTTGAATGAATTAAATCTAAGAACCCGAAGGGTTCAAATGTTGATAGATAAGGTTATAATCACAGAATACGACCCCGGAGGGGTCGAACAAAAACCAAATTGAAAATATTTTTTCGAGGCTCTGCTTTTAAATTAGCCTTGCTAAAAATACACTGCTAACTAGTCACAGTTTTTGTAAAAATGTATTATCCATATCTTTTTTACATGAATCTACTACCCATAATTAAAAGTGCCTTTATATACTTTATATTTGAAAACAAAAGTAGTTATGGCAAATTACCACAAGGCCATATGAATAACAATTTTAAAATTTTACATTCAATAATATGAAGCAATTTTCCTTGACAATGGTTACCCTACTGGCACTAGTAAGTAGTAATGCTCAATATAAGCCTAATGGATACTATATTTCCCAAAATAATGACACAATTGTAGCGAAAATTAATTTTCCTAAAGGCTTTTTTGGACAAAACAATTTTACCAACATGATTGAGGTTATTGAAAGCAACAATCATACAAACCGCTTTACTCCAAAAGATATAAAAGGCTATGGGTTAACTGACAATAGCAACACATATATATTTCTTTCAAAGCCGACTAAAGATGGCTCACTGAAATTTCTTACGCCTGTATATTTGGGCAATAAAGCTAGCCTTTATCAATATGGTTTATATACAGCAGGTAGCGGTTATTCTATGGCTTCTCAACAAGTGTTTTACACTTTTGAAAAGCCAAATAATGATTATCTTTTTCTGCCGGGCAGGCTAACAAATAAATTCAAAAAAGAGTTGAAAAATTTTTTCAAAGAAAATGCAAACATTCAGCAAGTAATTGATAATAAACTTAAATATTGGCTTGATATGAAAAAAGACCTTTTGGAAATTATGGAAATACTGAATAAATAACAAGCCCAAGTAGCCAACATGTACTATTTACAAAACAATTACGTAACAAATTTTTATATTTCTGATGTTTAAACTAAGAACTATTGTAGATTTTTGCAATTTTCCCCACTTGATGTAAAACTGTTTTTTGGGTGCAGCGTTTTCTTCGTTTTCAAGTAGTCAACAATTTGCTCTGTAGTCAAACCTTTTAATTCTTCGCTAATCTTATTTCTGATAACACGAAGTTCGGAAAGTAATGAATTGTCTTTTTTTAATTCCTTAATCTTCATAATCTAGATTTTCTCTTGGTAAACGAATATCAAGTATTTTGTGCCCATACTTAAAATTTACAGCATTATATCCCCTAATTCGTAAGTGGTTTACAATATGTTTAAAATTCCAACTCACTAAAACATCTGCATAATTCAAAGTAGCTAATGCTATATGAATACAGTCAGAATGGCTAGTTTGGCCAACTACCTTTTCGGCAATGTATTTGTCTGCCAATAGGACTGCCTCATTTGTAATGTCAAGCCATTCAATATTGTCTTGTTGTAAAGAATTTGCTAAGTTTTTCACTTGTTGAGGGGCATTTTCAAGTTCAATATCTGTCAACCGTGAAATAAGAACTTTAAATTCGCCTTTTGAAATTTTGTCAAATAATACTTTAGTCCATAGCTCAAACTCTGGCTCAAAGAATCCTCCAAAAACTGACGTGTCCATGTAAATTCTTTCCACAGTTTAAAGATACAAAATTTTAAAATGGCTTATATTATAATTAGTGTCACACTCTTTTTGGTGAAATAAAAAAAAGCTAGATTATACGGACTGCTTTAATGATAAAACTACCATGAAGTGATATCTTAAACTTATTGAAATATAAAAGAATAATGCTTTTGTAATACCTTCATTGATATCAGCGCTCATGATAAAAAATCTGAAAAAAATTATTTTACCCTGGCAGCCATTTCAAGCACTTCTTTTTCCATTTGTTTTTTATAATCGGCTAATTTTTGCGAAAGCATTTCATCGCTGCTGCCAATAATCTGTGCAGCTAAGATGCCTGCATTTTTTGCAGCATTTAGGGCAACAGTTGCTACAGGCACACCGCCGGGCATTTGAAGTATAGATAGTACAGAATCCCACCCGTCAATAGAGTTTGATGATTTTACAGGCACACCAATTACCGGCAATATGGTATAAGCAGCTACCATACCGGGCAAATGGGCTGCACCACCGGCGCCGGCAATAATTGCCTTAAGTCCACGGGCTTTTGCACCCAGTGCATACGTACGCATACGGTCGGGGGTGCGGTGTGCCGACACAATGGTTAACTCAAAAGGCACTTCCAATTGTTTTAGTATTTCAGCAGCAGCTTTCATTACATCATAATCACTTTGGCTGCCCATTATTATTCCTACTAAAGGGTTCATAATTTTATTTTATAAAAGCTAAAATACAACAATCAAAATTGATTGGTAGAAATTAATCATATTTCAAAAAAAGTAAAAAAATCAGGATTAGATAGTATGCGCACAAAACAGATTTGATAGGCTTTTTTTATGCAGCCTTGATTTTTTTGTTATTTTTTGTGTCAACTCAAAAAGTAAATAAAGAAAAACCAAATAGGAATAAAGGCTTGATTTCAAAATACCTAAACCTATAAAACTTTCTTTTTTAAGAAGCTATTTTCAATGATGATTTAACCAACCATTCATAAATAAATTGAAGAAATTTTTAAATATCAACATAACTTTAAGGCTTTGCATACCTAAATTATTTTGTTAGAAGTATATGAAGAGAGTTTTTTATAATTTTTCTCAAAGTTTTTTGATACTGATATTGGTAGCTTCTTGCGGCAATAAAAAAGAAGTTTCAAAGAAAGCCAAACAAAGCCCCCCAACAATTGTAGATGTAATGGTGGCTCAGGCCCGGCCTATTTCCAATACGGTAGAAGCCAATGGTACTGTCTTGGCAAATGAATACCTGGAAATACATCCTGAAGTAAGCGGACGACTTACCTATTTAAATATAGCAGAAGGAAACCCTGTATCAAAAGGTACGGTACTGGCAAGAATTAATGATGCAGACCTAAGGGCGCAGTTGATGAAAAGCAAAGTGCAATTAGAACTTGCTCAAAAAACGGTAGATCGGTATAAACAATTGCTTGATGTAAACGGCATCAACCAAAGTGATTATGACCTTGCCGTAAATTCGGTAAACGGGTACAAAGCAGATATGGCTTACACGCAATCTCTTATTGATAAAACGGTGATACATGCCCCCTTTAGCGGAATTATTGGCCTTAGGCAGGTAAGCCCGGGAGCTTACGTTACACCGGCTACTATACTGGCTACCCTGCAGCAAACAGCAAAAGTAAAAATTGATTTTACCGTTCCTGAAAATTATGGAAATCTAGTAAAAAAAGGAGATGTACTGGATGTGATATTAGATGCTACTACCCATGAGGCAGGAAGGGCGCAGGTAATAGCGATAGAGCCGGGTGCAAATACTGATACCCGTAATGTAAAAATAAGAGCCATCTTACTGGCCGAAAAAGTTAACCCAGGTGCTTTTGTAAAAGTGCTGATTAATGCCGGTAAAAATAATGCTTCCATTGAAGTGCCGGCAAACTGTATAATTCCTAATGATAAAAATAACCAGGTGATTGTAGTAAAAAACGGGAGGGCAAATTTTGTAAATATAGAAATGGGGATCAGGCAGGCCAATTTAGTGGAGATTACTAAAGGATTGAGTGAGGGAGATACCGTAGTGATAGCAGGGGTTTTGTTTGCAAGGCCCAATAGTATAGTAAATATTAGAAGCGTAAAAACGCTGCAGCAGCTTAGCTCTGCTGATTCTACCGAAAATTAAGGATGAATATTGTAACAGCAATTTGTAAAATAGGCTGGCTGTATTTTATTGGCTGAGTAAAGATATACTGTACAATAGTGCGACGCCAATGAAGGGGAATAAAGAATGAATGTTGGGTACCAAAAAAATATAATCAGGTAAATGAATATTTCTGAAATATCGTTAAAGCGGCCGGTAATGGCTACTGTACTTAATTTGATCATCATCTTATTTGGTATAGTAGGGTACACTTTTTTGGCGGTGAGAGATTACCCGGCTATTGACCCTGCTATTGTAAACATTCGTACTTCGTACACGGGAGCAAATCCTGATATTATTGAAAGCCAGGTAACCGAGCCTCTTGAAAAACAAATTAACGGCATACCCGGTATCAAAACCATTACTTCGTCAAGTACATTGGGGAGTAGCAATATTACTGTAGAGTTTGAGTTGGGGGTAGATCTTGAAGCTGCTGCCAGCGATGTAAGGGATAAAGTGGGGCAGGCAAGCCGCTCGCTGCCGCAGGATATTGATGCCCCGCCTGTAGTTACCAAGGCAGATGCTAACAGCGATTTTATTTTAATACTGGCGGTACAGAGCCGTACCAAAGGGCTGATGGAGCTGAGTGATTATGCTGAAAATGTGTTGCAGCAACAGTTTCAAACCATTAAAGAAGTGAGTTCTGTAGGAATATTTGGGCAAAAAAGATACTCTATGAGGCTTTGGCTCAATCCCGATAAAATGAATGCCTTTAATGTAACGTTTACGGATATACGAAATTCGCTGAATAATGAAAATATAGATTTGCCCCCAGGAAAAATATATGGAAACAATACTGAACTAACCATTAAAACAATTGGCCGGCTTACTTCCGAAAAACAATTTAGAGACCTTGTAATAAAAGAAGACAGCAATGGAATAGTGCGGTTGAGCGATGTGGCAAGGGTAGAGCTGGGGCCCGAAGACCTGGAGCAGAGCTGGAAATACAATGGGGTAAATGCTGTGGGGCTTGTGATAATTCCTCAGCCGGGGGCAAATAATATTCAAATTGCAGATGATTTTTATGCCAAATTAAATGCCATAAAAAAAGACAATAAGTCTGATATAGAAATGAATGTGTTGATAGATAATACTACTATCATTCGCAAATCTATTAGTGAAGTAAAAGAAACCCTGGTGATTTCATTTGCCTTTGTGGTATTGGTAATATTTGTTTTTTTCAGAGACTGGTTAATTGCCATTAGACCTTTAATTGATATACCTATATCATTGATTGCTACTTTTTTTATCATGTATATTTCGGGTTTTTCTATCAATATACTTACCCTGCTGGGCATAGTGCTTGCCACAGGCCTGGTGGTGGATGATGGCATTGTAGTAACTGAAAATATTTTTAGAAAAATAGAAATGGGGCTGCCCGTTAAAAAAGCTGCCATAGAGGGAAGTAAAGAAATCTTTTTTGCTGTAATCTCTACCTCCATTACGCTGGCCATTGTGTTTTTGCCTGTTATATTTTTAGAAGGATTTATTGGCAGGCTTTTTAGGGAATTTGGGGTTACTCTGGCAGCCGCAGTGCTGGTGTCTGCTTTTGTATCGCTTACCATTACCCCGGTATTAAATGTGGTACTTAATAGAAAAAAAGCAGGGCATAGTAAATTTTATATGAAAACGGAGCCTTTTTTTCAGGGTATGGAAAAAGGATATCAAAAATTGCTGACAGAGTTTTTAAAAATAAGATGGATGGCATGGGTTGTCATTGCAGTGTGTGCAGTACTAATCTATATCATTATGCATTCACTTCAAAGTGAGATAGCGCCCCTGGAAGACAGAAATAGTGTACGCTTTTCCACGAGTGCACCGGAAGGCACTAGCTTTAGCAGTATGCTCAAATATACTGATGATATTACCAACTACCTGTATGATTCTGTGCCGGAAAGAGATTTTGTATTTGCCCGTACTCCTACGGGTGCTGTAAACAGTTCGCAATCGAGGCTGGGCCTGGTGCCGCCAAATGAGCGTGTGCGAAGCCAAAATGAAATTGCCAACGATTTGAATAAAAAATTTGCAAGATTTAATAATACCAAAGTTTTTGCCGTACAAGAGCAAACTATTGCTGTAGGCTCGGGTAGGAGTAGTACGCCTATTCAATTTGTATTGGAAAACCAGGATCTTGAAAAATTAAAAAGCATCATTCCTAAATTTTTGGAAGAGGCGGCAAATGATAAAACTTTTTCTAATGTAGATGTAAACCTTAAATTTAATAAACCTGAGATAGACCTTACCATTGACAGGATGAAGGTAAAAGACCTTGGCCTATCATCGCAGGATGTAGTATCAGCCATACAGGCTGCATTTAGCGGAGGCAGGCTTGCCTATTTTTTAAAGGGCGGCCACCAATACGAAGTAATAGCACAGGTAGAGCGTACAGACAGGGATAAACCCGATGATATTACTAAACTTTATGTGCGAAATAATAAAGGAGATGATATTCCGCTAAGCGCTGTAGTACATTTGGAAGAAAGCAGCAGCCCGCCAAGTTTATACCATTTTAACCGGTACAAAGCTGCTACTATTTCGGCTTCGCTTGCCGAAGGTAAAACAATAGGTGATGGTATTAAAGCAATGGATGCTATTGCCAAAAAATTGCTGGATGAAACCTACCATACTGCTTTAAGCGGCGCTTCAAGAGATTATGCAGAAAGTTCTTCCAATATTGCATTTGCTTTTGCATTGGCGCTTATCTTAATATATTTGGTACTGGCAGCTCAATTTGAAAGTTTTATTGATCCATTCATCATCATGTTTACGGTGCCGCTTGCCTTAGCCGGTGCTTTACTGAGTTTGTGGGTATTTGGACAAACGATGAATATTTTTTCGGAAATTGGGATGATAATGCTGATAGGCCTTGTTACCAAAAATGGTATTTTAATAGTAGAATTTGCAAATAAAAAAAGAGAGTCAGGCTTGTCTATACAAGAGGCGGTATTACAAGCTTCGGGGCAAAGGCTGAGGCCTATTTTGATGACGAGCCTTGCTACTTCATTTGGCGCTTTGCCAATTGCTCTTAGCCTTGGGGCAGCATCTACCAGCCGCATTCCGCTGGGTATAGTGGTAGTGGGAGGTATTATATTTTCGCTCGTGCTTACTTTATTTGTAATACCGGCAGTATATACTTATTTAAGTGGTAAGCACAAGCATGAGGCAAAAAAAATTGAAATAACTGATTGAATATAGGGATGATTAAAAAAATATTTTTTGGTATAAACCTGTTGCTATTAGGATCGGGGATGTATGCGCAGAAAATTTTGCGTTTACCCGATGCCGTTAATATGGCCTTGCAAAGTAGCCTTGATATACAATTGGCGCAAAACCATATTGCACAGGATAGTATTAACAATAATAAAGGCGTGGCCGGCGGGCTCCCTTTGCTTACTGCAAATATTGCAGACAATGAGCAGGTATCAAGTGTAAATCAAAAACTCAATAGCGGTGCTAATATTAACCGCAACAATGCTGCTTCTAATGCCCTATCGGCAGGCATTACAGGTAGTATATTGCTCTACAACGGTGGCAGGGTAGTGGCCAGCAAAAAAAGGCTTGCACAGTTAGAAACCCAAAGCCGCCAATTACTTACATCGCAGGTACAAGAGGTAATTGCTTCTGTAATGATAGGATATTATGATATAGTGAGGCAGCAGGAGTATTTAAAAACTATTGACCGCTCAATAGATGCCTCTAACCAGCAATTGCAAATGATAAAAGTGAGGCAAAGTGTTGGGCTTGCCAATAATGCTGATCTATTTCAGGCGCAAATAGACCTGAGCAACCTGCAGCAGGCTAAACTTGCTCAGCAGTTGGTAATTAGCCAGGCCAAAACAGAATTATTGCGCATGCTAACTGCCAATCCTGATTCATCCATAGAAATAAAAGACAGCATAGAGGTAGATAAAAATATAATGCTTGCAGATATATTGAATGGCTTAAGCAACAATCCTGATATTATTGCTGCCGACAATCAAATTAAAATAAGCGAATACATTGTAAAGGAGACTGAGGCATTGCGATACCCTTCTATAAGGGCTACTACCGGTTATAATTTTATTAGAAATAAAACTGCAGCAGGCAATATTTTATTAAATCAAAATTATGGCCCTACTGTAGGGTTGAGTATTGGTATCCCTATTTACAATGGCTCTGTGTACAAAAGGCAAAAGCAAGTGGCGCAATTGGATGTGCAAAATGCCGGTTTGCAAAAGCAAATATTGATAAGAGATTATAACGCCAATGCAGTAAAACAATATCAGGCATATACCATTAGCATACATCAATTAGATAGTGCTGTGGCAGCGTATGGTATTGCAGAAAAATTATTGCAATTAACATTGATGCGTTTTGATCTGAGGCAGGCTACCATTGTGGAAGTAAGAAATGCTCAACAAAGTTTTGAAGAGTCAGGCTACCGGTTGGTAAATATAAATTTCAGTGCCAAAACAGCCGAGATTGCATTAAAAAGAATGGCAAATCTTCTTAAGTTATAAATCTGCAAGGGTTAGGTATTTTAATATCAAACCTTTATTAACCTCTCAGCTTGATACAAAAAGTAAAAAAATCTGCGCTTTTTTATGAGGCAAAAGGCAAAAGCCTGGCAAATTTATTTTGTGCTTTTATATTAATCTTCGCTTACTACTTTTAGCAATGCTTTTACCTGTTTTGCTTTGTGAAGCAGTTCTTGTTTTTCGTTGCTTAGGATGGTTACATGCCCCATTTTTCTACCGGGTTTGGTTTGCGCTTTTCCATAAATATGTACAAATACATTATCCATTGCCAATACATCATTGAGCCCATTGTACTTAGCAGGCCCGGTATAATTATTTTCGCCAATTAGGTTTACAATTGCAGCATGCAAAATAGGAGCAGTATTGCCCAGGGGATAGTCAAGTATTACTCTCCAAAGCATATCAAACTGGCTGCTGTAGCAGGCTTCAATACTGTGATGGCCGCTGTTGTGCACCCTGGGGGCAGTTTCGTTTACAAATACATTATTATCTTTATCTACAAAAAGTTCTACGGCAAAAATGCCGGGGCTTTTTAATTCATTTACCACTTTTAGAGCAATAGCTTCGGCCTTCCATAATACTTTTTCGGGAAGCTCTGCAGGCGATAACTGATAGCTTAATAAATTTAAGTTTGCATCAAACACCATATCTACCGGTGAGTAAATTGCCCTTTGCCCTTTATCATTTATAGCAATCATAATGGCAATTTCATTTTGTAGAGATACCATTTTTTCTAATACAGCCGGTGCATCAAAACCCAATGAAATGTCTTCCTTTTTTTTAATGATTTGCACTCCTTTGCCATCATAGCCCCCGGTAGCTAATTTATGCACTGCTGGTAAAAAAGTTTCGTGCTGTGTAAGGTCCTGCAGATTTTGTGTTACTACAAATTCGCTGCTCGGAATTTGATTGTCTGCATAAAATTGCTTTTGCAGTATTTTATTTTTAATGATGCGTAATGCCGCAGGAGAAGGGTAAACTTTTACACCCTCACTTTCTAACTTTTCTAAGGCATCTTCGTTTACAGCTTCTATTTCGATGGTGATGGCATCGAGGCCTTTGCCAAATTGATACACATCATCATAGTTGCTGATATTGCCTTTTACAAATTGAGTACAAAGATGTGCCGCCGGGCAATTGTCATCATTTTCCAACACAAATGTTTGTACGGGGTAATTTGCGGCTGCCTGTAATAACATTCTGCCTAATTGCCCTCCTCCTAAAATGCCTACTTTTTTTTGCACCTGATTTGTATGAATGGTAAAAAATAAATTACGGCAAATATATAATGATGCTGTGGAATGCCCTATTAGTTTTTATTATATTTGCAAAACGATGATGCCGGATTATCCTCATAAAATTTTTGCAGACAGGCGTATGAACTACTCCCTGCTGATGAATGCGCTTGCAATGGATTCGGAAAATGGTGCTGTTATTTGCTGAGCAAAGGTTTGCTGTATAAGAGTGCGACGCCAATGAAGTTGAATATTGGTGTGCCGCCCGGTTCCAAAAAAAAAATAAAAAATATTTACTATGACAATTACACAAGGCGCTGTAAAAAACACAGAAGCCTCCACCGATTTTTTACCATTGCATGGTACTGATTATGTAGAATTTTATGTGGGCAACGCAAAGCAGGCTGCTCATTTTTATAAAACTGCTTTTGGGTTTCAATCGCTTGCGTATGCCGGGCCGGAAACGGGCATGATGGATAAAGTGAGTTATGTATTGAGACAAAATAAATTAACGTTTGTATTGACTACAGCTTTGCGAAAAGATAGTGAAATAGCGGCTCACGTGGCATTGCATGGTGATGGAGTAAAATTTTTGGCGCTAAAAGTAGAGGATGCCAAAGATGCATGGCTGCAAACTACAAGGCGGGGCGGCAAAAGTTATTTGGAGCCTGTTGTTTATAAAGATAATGATGGTGAAGTAGTGATGAGTGGCATACATACTTATGGTGATACGGTTCACTTATTTATTGAAAGAAAAAATTATTCGGGAGTATTTATGCCCGGCTTTAGAAAATGGGATACAGCCTACAACCCGGTAGATACGGGCCTTTTGTATGTAGACCATTGCGTGGGCAATGTGGGCTGGAACCAAATGAACCCCTGGGTAAAATTTTATGAAGAGGTAATGGGGTTTAAAAATATATTGAGTTTTGATGATAAGGATATTAGCACAGAGTACTCTGCCCTGATGAGTAAAGTGATGAGTAACGGTAACGGATATGTGAAGTTTCCGATAAATGAGCCTGCAGAAGGAAAAAAGAAAAGCCAGGTGGAAGAATACCTTGACTTTTACAATGGCGAAGGGGTGCAGCATGTCGCCATTGCTACCAGCGATATTGTGAATACCGTTACCAGCCTGGTTGACAGGGGTGTGGAGTTTTTAAAAGTGCCCCAAAGCTATTATGATGATGTGCTTGAAAGGGTAGGAGCCATTGATGAAGACCTGCAACCATTGAGCCAGCTGGGTATATTGATTGATAAAGATGATGAAGGATATTTATTGCAAATTTTTAGCAAACCATTGCAAGACAGGCCTACTCTGTTTTTTGAAATTATTCAACGCAAGGGGGCTAAAAGTTTTGGAAAAGGAAATTTTAAAGCCTTATTTGAAGCGTTGGAGAGGGAGCAGGAAGCAAGGGGAAATTTATAACTGTTCATTGTTTTATACAGAGTTTCAGGAATTTATAAAATACCTGCCAAGCCACCATGTTGCGGCTAATGGCAGGTATTCTTTTTTAACAAAACAGGTTTCAATATTTTTTTTATTTTCACGTTTTTATGTAGAACCACCCCCATTATGTTGATGAAGCATCCTGTAAGTAGTGTATTGATATTTTTTGTAATATTTTTTTTGCCGGTTACGGCTTTTTGCCAAAGCCCATTGATGAATGTGCAAGGCGTAACCTACAATCGTTTTCCGGATGCGCTTGCCCGTACTCAGGATTCTATACAAAAGCAATTTGAACGAGAGCATTTAACCTGGCCCCCGCAGGAAATGTATATCCGTTCTTTTAAATACGACCGCCAATTGGAAGTATGGGTACGCTCAGATGTAAAAGAGCCGTACAAACTTTTTAAGACTTATAAAGTATGTACCCAAAGCGGTACTACCGGCCCCAAAAGGGCAGAGGGCGATTATCAGGTGCCTGAAGGGTTTTATTATATTAATGAATTTAACCCCAACAGTAATTATCACCTGGCTTTGGGGCTTAATTATCCAAATGCTTCTGATCGTATTTTAAGCGATTCTCTCAGGCCGGGCAGCGCTATTTATATACACGGTAGCTGCGTATCTACCGGCTGCATTCCGCTCACTGATAGTTATATAGAAGAGCTATATGTAATAGCATCAAATGTAAAAGCACAGGGGCAGGAGTTTATACCTGTACACATTTTTCCGGTGAGGTACAATGTAAAAAAATCGATGGAATACCTTACAGAAAATATGAAGACCCGGCCAACTCTACGGCAGTTTAATAACAATCTGAAAGAAGTGTTTGATTATTTTGAAGCAAAAAAACAACTGCCAATTGTGATGGTGAATAAAAATGGGGAATATGTTTTAGATTAAAAAAATTATCCCCTTAATACCATTTGTATAGTGTTGATAGTTTTTTGCTCAAGTACAATGGTCTTATCTCCTGCCAGTTTTTTGATGGTTTCTTCATCATAATGCCTAATGGTTAAGAGCGATAAATTCCTCTCTAGTTCTACATCAAAAATGGTAGAAGCTTCCTGGGCAAGTTTGTCAATTTTTTCATAGTGGTCATCGCAGCAGCACAATAAGGAGATGGCGGTATTTTGCGAAAGATTTGCTTTTGTTTTTACCCTTCTGAATATTTCGTGCAATTGCGCTACCGGCTTATCTTCTACAAAAGAATAATCTTTTGATTTAAATTGTATGAGTACTTGCTTTTCTTTGATAACAATAACGGGAGGAAGATTTTTTACATTGGCATTGCTGATGACGGTGCCTTGTAAGGAGGGATCTAAAAAGCTTTTTACATACAATGGTATATTTTTATTTTGCAATGGCTTAATGGTTTTTGGATGAATAACCTGTGCGCCATAGTAAGCCATTTCAATTACTTCATGGTAACTAAGTTCAGGCATTTTTACAGCATCTTTAAATTGTTTGGGGTCAGCATTCATAATGGCATCTACATCTTTCCAAATGGTTACACTCTCTGCTTGTATCTGGTTTGCAAAAATTGCAGCTGAGTAGTCACTTCCCTCTCTGCCCAAAGTGGTACTTTCATTTTCATCAGTAGCGCCAATAAAGCCCTGGGTAACTACCACATCAAATTCCTGAAATAAGGGAAGAACATCGTTTTCAATATTTTGTTGGGTAACAGCCCAATCTACACCTGCATCTCTAAAATTATTATCGGTTCGTACAATATCCCTTACATCTACCCATGTAGCATTTACTTTTTCTTCTATTAAATAATTGCAAACCATATTACTGCTGAGTAATTCGCCACAACATACTATCTGGTCATAATAATAATCGTAAGGCCTTACCGGCTTATCGTGTAGCATCCATTCTACTTCTGTAAAAAAATCTTTCAACTTTTTTTCTGCCTGATGCCAGTGCAATACCGTCAAAAATTTTAGTGTATCGAGATGATGTTGTTTTACTTGTTCAAAAAGCTTTAATGCATCTTCTTTACGGTTTTCAAAATAGGCGTTTACCACTGTTTCAAGTGCATTGGTGGTTTTACCCATAGCAGATATTACCAACAAAAGTTTTTGCCCGGAGTGGTCTTTAATAATGTTGCCGGTATTTTTTATTCTTTCTACAGAATTAATACTGGCTCCTCCAAATTTGTATATTTTCATAAATGATTTTCTAAAAATGCCTTTGAATGATTAAAGTTTTAAAAGCTCTGCAATTGCTCCACTTCTTACATTAGAATGAATACAGAAAAGGGTATTGCCATAAGCCGGTTTTACAAAATAAGACCCTAAAGTTTCATCTTACCTTACATCATAAATCTTTCATACTTTTGAAAATGCAAATCTAACTTTGTAAAGTGTAATCATAAAATTGTTTTATGGCAATCAACAGAAAAGTTCAAACCCTGGATGAGTTTACCCTGCAACAATTGCGAGCCTTTCCTAAAGCTACGGGCGAATTGTCGAGCCTGCTAAGAGATATTGGCCTGGCTGCAAAAAGAATAAATGTAGAGGTTAATAAGGCGGGGCTGGTAGATATTCTTGGCGACCATGGTACTACCAATGTACAGGGCGAAGAAGTAAAAAAGTTAGATATTTTTGCAAACAATCAGTTGGTAGGGGTACTACGCCACGGCATTAGTTGCGCCGGTATTGGCAGCGAAGAGATGGATCATATTGAAGTATTTGATGATGAAACGAGCAATAAATCAAAATATGTTTGCCTCTTTGATCCCCTTGATGGAAGCAGTAATATAGATGTAAACGTTTCGATAGGAACTATTTTTAGTGTATTCAGAAGAGTGAGTGAAATAGGGAAACCCGCCACAGAAGCCGATTTTTTGCAACAGGGCAATAAGCAGGTAGCCGCAGGGTATGTTATCTATGGCTCATCTACCATGCTTGTATATGCCACAAGAAGGGGGGTTAACGGGTTTACTTTAGACCCTTCTATTGGAGAATTTACCCTGAGCCATCCGGATATTAAATGCCCGGAAGAAGGAAAATTTTATTCGGTAAACCACGGCAATTTTTTTCAGATGGAGCAAAGGATAAAGGAATATATAACCAATTGCCAGAAAAAAGATAAGACTAACGGAGGCCCCTATACGCAAAGATATATTGGCAGTATGGTGGCAGATGTGCATCGCAATCTTATAAAGGGCGGCATATTTATGTACCCCGGTACGGTAGATAAGCCCAAGGGCAAATTGAGACTGCTGTATGAATGCAACCCTTTTGCTTTTATTGTAGAAAAAGCAGGCGGCAAAGCTACCAATGGCATTATAAATATCTTAGATGTGCAGCCACACGAGTTGCACCAACGGGCTCCTTTTTTTGTAGGCAGTAAAAAAATGATGGAAGAACTGGAAGATTATTTATCCGGTAAATTATCTACCCCATTAAAAAATTCAAATGGCTAATACTATTATTTCTGTAAAAAATCTTTGTAAAAATTATGGAGATTTTCAGGCAGTAAAATCAATTTCTTTTGAAGTAAATGAAGGCGAAATCTTTGGATTGCTTGGCCCAAATGGTGCAGGTAAATCTACTACGCTTGAAATTATTGAAACATTACGGGATAAAACCAGTGGTGAAATTCTGGTAAATGGAATGGATTTGGATAAACAGCCCGGCGACATCAAGAAAATTATCGGGGTGCAATTGCAGGCTTCCGGTTTTTATCCGGGGCTCAACCTGGTAGAGCTTATCAAACTTTTTGCCGGACTGTATAATCAACCAATAGATCCCATGGAATTGCTAAAAAAAGTAAACCTGGTAGATAAAGCAAAAAATAAAAGCAATGAACTAAGTGGTGGGCAAAAACAACGCTTTTCTATTGCCACTACTCTTATCAATAAACCTAAAATAATTTTTTTGGATGAGCCTACCACAGGGCTTGACCCTCAGGCCAGGAGAAACTTATGGGAGCTAATAAAAGATATAAAGGCAAATGGTACTACGGTTATCATCACCACTCATTATATGGACGAAGCAGAGCAGCTATGCGACCGCATTGCCATTATGAATGAGGGAAAAATTATAAAACTTGACTCGCCCGATAAAATGATAGATGACCTTGTTGCAACAGGATTTGAACGTCTCAAACAGGTAAAAGCAGCTAATCTTGAAGACGTTTTCATTCATTTAACAGGAAGAGAGATGCGGGAAGAGTAAAGTTGCGTTTATTTGCAAACAAATTTTTATCAAATATTAAATAATGAAGAAAATCTATTTTTTAGCCATAGTATTTGGCACCTTTGCTACCAACGTACATGCACAAACGAAGCATAAGGCTCCGGCCAAAAGAGTTACATCACCAATTAAAACTACCGTATTTAAAAATCTCAATGACAGCTTTAGCTATGCCGCCGGTATGAACATTGCCGAGAGTATGCAGGCGCAGGGCATTACTACTCTTAACCAGCCCCTGATGCTAAAAGCCATGCAGGATGTTTTTAATAAAAAACAATTATTGTTAACCCCCCAACAGGCAAACATGACTTTACAGGAGCAATTGCAAATATTTGCAAAGAAGAAAGCTGATGAACAAAAGAAAAAAAATGATGCATTTTTAAATGCCAATAAATTGCGCAAAAATGTTATTACTCTGCCTGATGGTTTGCAATACGAAGTGCTTGCACCCGGCGACTCTACAGGGCCAAAGCCGCTTGCTACCGATACTGTAGTGGTAGATTATACCGGTGCATTAATGGATGGTACCGAATTTAATAATTCGATGAAAAGCGGTGGCCCGGCTACTTTTAGGGTAGATAGGGTAATACCTGCGTGGACAGAAGCCCTGAAACTAATGAATAAGGGAGCGCATTGGAAACTATTTGTGCCCAGCGAACTTGCTTATGGCGCCAGGGGCAATGGCCCTCAAATACCGCCAAATAGTGTATTGGTGTTTGAAGTAACTTTAAGAGAAATAAAACCAGGACCCAAAGAATAATGAATAACTTAAGTTTTCCCATTGGTAAATATATTGAGCAGCCTTTTTCTGATGCGCTTTTGAAACAATGGCTGCTTGATATAGAAACATTGCCTGCTAAAATAGAGCAGGCAATTGCAAACCTCGATGAGGCACAATTGCAAACTCCCTACCGCCCCGGTGGATGGACGGTGCATCAGTTGGTACATCATGTAGCAGATAGCCACATGAATGCCTATATCCGGTTTAAACTTGGGTTAACGGAAAATAACCCCACCATTAAACCTTACGATCAGGATGCATGGGCTACTATGGCCGATACCAAAAATCTTCCTGTAAATATTTCTACTACTATTCTTTTTGCCGTGCATAAACGCTGGATGGAAGTTTTAAAAAATATTTCTGGGCACCATTGGGAGCGTACCATTGTTCACCCGGAATATCAAAAGAAAATGACCCTGTGGGAGCTGTTGGGCTTATATGCCTGGCATGGGAGGCATCATGTAGCCCATATTAATGCATTAAGGGAGAGGAATAATTGGTAATGTATGCTTACACTTTTTGCTTGATTGTAAAAAATTTTAAAGCAAGTTGTCTTTCCGTATTAATCATGTAATTTTTTTATTATGGCATTTAAAATTTTATCATCAGAATACATAAACCGGCATCAATATTTTACTGCCCGAAAAGACAGTTACCAAACCCCCGATGGAAAAATTGTGAACCCGTATTATGTAGTAGAGTTGCCTACATGCGTAGCAGCCATGGCAATTACAGAAGATAATAAATTGGTAATGGTAGAACAGTACCGTCACCCTATCAGGCAAAATGTGCTTGAATTGCCCGGAGGGTTTATTGATAACAATGAAACACCCGAACAAGCCATTGCTCGTGAGTTGTTGGAAGAAACGGGTTGTACTTTTTCTGCATTTTACCCACTGGGTAAAACCGCTGCTAACCCCGGCGTACTGAGTAATTTTACCTATTTGTTTTTAGCGTTGGGAGGCAAAAAAATTACTACCCAATCATTAGACCCTAACGAAGAAATTGAAATTTTACTTAAGCCTTTAGATGAAGTAAGGCAACTTCTTGCCGAAAATAAAATTGTTCAAAGTATGCATGCACTTTGTTTATTTTATGGCTTTAATTTTTTGGATCAAAATAAGAATCTTCTATCTCCGAAATGATAAAAAAACTGCCACAGATAATGATTACATCATCTGCAGCGGCAAATTTTAAAGCATCATGTATGGCATCATTTACCCGGTCGTAGCCTTTGCCTTTTAAATTTTTTGACTCTGCCATTTTTATTAAATCCTGATAGGCCAATGCCCGTGGCATGTGTGCATTGGTAAAATAATAATGTGCATTTTTAGGAAATAAATCAAGCGCCGGTCCAATATCTTTATCATGTACAAATCCAATTATAAAATGTAGCGTGGCATTGGGGTACTGGGTTTTTAATTGATGCATTACCTGCTTTATTCCATCTGTATTGTGCGCCACATCTACAATGATGGTAGGGGAGTGTTGTAAAACATCCCATCGCCCACGCAATCCCGTTATCTTTTTTACATTTTCCAATGCATGCTCTGCATTCTTTTCTGAAATAATGAAACCTATTTTTCGTAATTCATTTACTGCACATATTACCGTAATACAGTTTTTTACCTGGTACAAACCTGTAAGGTCGAGATTTATTTTTTGTTCTTTACTGCTAAGTTTATTTTTTATTACTACTTGTAGCAATGTATTGTTGCTATCAATATTTTCTGCAGAATATAAATTGGGTGCGATGGTTAGTGCTGCATTTTTGTTTTTGGCTTCATTCAAAAATACGGGAAGCGTTTCAGGCAATACTTCGCCAATTACTACAGGCGTATTTTGCTTGATGATGCCTGCTTTTTGCCTGGCAATTTCTGCAAGAGTGCTGCCCAGTATATTTATATGGTCGTAACCAATATTGGTAATTACAGAAAGTAGAGGGTTAATGACATTGGTACTGTCAAGCAGGCCACCAAGGCCGGTTTCTATCACGGCAATATCTACTTGTTGCGCTGCAAAATATTCAAAAGCCATTGCTACCGTTAACTCAAAAAAAGAGGGTTTAATTTGTGCGGTAAGCTGCTTAGTTCTCTCCGTAAAATCAATGACAAACTGCTGATTGATTTTTTCTCCATTTACCCTTATTCGCTCCCCAAAATCTTTAATATGCGGCGAAGTGTAAAGCCCGGTTTTATACCCCGCCTGCTGCAAGATAGCTGCCAGCATATTGCTCGTACTACCTTTGCCGTTAGTTCCGGCAATATGTATTGATTTAAATTTATTTTGCGGATTATCTAATGCATTGCACAAGGCTAAGGTATTGCTAAGGTCTGCTTTATATGCTTTTTCGCCGATGCGTGAAAACATAGGAAGCTGCTCATACAAATAATCTATGGTTTCTTTGTAATTCATTTACACAAAGATAAAAAATGTAACAGCCAAACTAATTTTGGATTTTTGCTTTGGCCTTTGGCTTAGCTTTAGAAGAAAATTAATTTACTCTGAAATTAAATTGTACGGTTACGGTAGAAGCATCGCCGGATTTATCAAACTGTATGTTTTTTAAATAATTACTGATAGAGCTGCCATACCTGGAGTCGAAGCTGGTACTTGGTTTTACAAGCCTTACAAAACTGCCCTGGCCCGAAGGGGATACTTGTATTTCAGCATAGATGGTAGCTTTGGGTAAATCATCAGTAAAAGAATAATATCTTACAATTTTTCTATTGCCACTGATTATTCTTGGCCCTCCAATTTTTCCGCCAGGGGTATTGCCATAAGAATCTTTATTTCCATTGGGGTCACCATTATCGCCTTTTCCGCCTGCTGTATTTCCCTGGTATTTATAGCCATTGTCTTCTGTAGAATTGTTGCCGCCACCTTTGCCTGTACCGTTATAAGTAATTTTTGGTTTTTGAGGCTTGGGTATGGGAGTTGCCACAGGAGCAGGTTGCGTAATGGTTTTTACTTTCGGAGAACTTTTTACTGGCTTGTTTACAGGCGCAGCATCTTCAGGGGCATTTTCGTCAGGCTGTACTTTTTCTTCTGCTGCTTGTTGTGGAGCCTCTGTTTGTTTGGGTTGTATTATTTCTTCTTTTGAAGGCGATCGCTCACCTTTAATCAAAGGTTGCACTTCTCCAAATCCATCCTGATTGTTGCCCAGGTTTATTTCCATTAAATCTTCTACCACCGGAGGCGTTACCGGCTGTACCGTCCAGCTAATTAAAAAAAACATCAATAGCAAGCCACCACAAATGATGACTGTATAAATGAATGCTTTTCTATTTTTTTCTGTTTCAAAACCGATTGCCATATTGCTAAGTTATTTTATAAAGATGAGTTGATGTACAAATTAGCATAACGCCTCGTTAATTTTAACATTTTTATATTTTATAATTTCTTGCTCCAAATAGCATACTTCCAATTCTTACCATATTGCTACCGGCTTCAAGGGCAAGGGTATAATCGCCGCTCATCCCCATAGAAAGTGTTGTAAATTTTATAGCAGGGTTAGGGTTTTTTGCATAATTGTCATACATCTTTTTTAAACTTTCAAACTCATTTTTTACCATATCTTTTTTCTCTGTAAAGCTTGCCATACCCATTAATCCCATAATTTTTACATGGCTGTATTGTTGGGTGTTATTTTCAATTTTCAACATCAATTCTTTTATTTCATTTTCATCAAATCCAAATTTAGTTTCTTCCATGGCAATATGCACCTGCAACAGGCAATTGATAACTCTGTTGTTTTTTATAGCTTGTTTATTAATTTCCATTAATAATTTTTCACTATCTACCCCATGCACCAGATGTACAAAGGGGGCTATGTATTTTACTTTATTACTTTGCAAGTGGCCAATAAAATGCCAGCGAATATCCTTTGGCAAGGCTTCATATTTTTCAACCAGTTCCTGTACATAATTTTCGCCAAAATCTCTCTGCCCTTCTTGATACAGGGAAAGAATATCTTCTGCAGGTTTTGTTTTTGATACGGCTACAAGGGTAGCTTTTTGTTTTAATTCGGCAATAAGTTGCTTGTATTTTTCTAAATGAATACTCATTTTTATTATCTGTATTTCAAAGGTATTTATTGGGGAATTAAAAAAACAAAAAAAGTGCAAATGATTGGCTCATTTGCACTTTTTTAAATCATCAGTATTTTTTATTTTAAAATAGCCCTGCTAATTACAATTCTTTGTACTTCGCTGGTGCCTTCATAAATCTGAGTAATTTTTGCATCTCTCATTAATCTTTCCACATGATATTCTTTTACAAACCCATAACCACCGTGTATTTGCACGGCTTCAGTTGTAGTCCACATGGCGGTTTCGCTGCTAAATACTTTTGCCATTGAGCTGCTTAAGGTATAATCAAGATGCTGGTCTTTTTCCCATGCTGCTTTTAAGCAAAGCAATCTTGCGGCTTCTATTTTTGTGGCCATATCAGCCAGTTTAAACTGGATGATTTGATGGTTCATAATTTCTGTACCAAATGCTTTTCTTTGTTTACTGTATTTTAGGGCAAGCTCAAAAGCGCCGCTTGCAATTCCCAATGCCTGCGATGCTATGCCAATGCGGCCACCGGCAAGCGTTTTCATTGCAAATTTAAATCCGAAGCCATCTTCACCTATCCGATTTTCTTTTGGCACTTTTACATCGGTAAACATAATGGTATGTGTATCGCTACCTCTTATACCAAGCTTATTTTCTTTGGCTCCTACAGTAACACCTTCCCATTTTTTTTCTACAATAAATACATTGATGCCCCTGCTGCCCTTGCTGGCATCTGTTTGTGCAATTACTAAATATACACTGGCACTGTTTCCATTTGTAATCCAGTTTTTGGTGCCATTCAGTAAGTAATAATCGCCTTTATCTTCTGCTGTAGTTCTTTGCGATGTGGCATCGCTGCCGGCTTCGGGCTCACTTAGTAAAAATGCCCCAATATGCAATTCCCCGTCTTTTTTTCCCTGGGCAAGGGGCTTTAAATATTTTTGCTTTTGCTCTTCATTTCCAAACTCCTGAAGGCCATAGCACACCAGGCTATTGTTTACGCTTACACATACACTTACACTTGCATCTACCTTGCTAATTTCTTCCATTGCCAATACATAGCTAATGGTATCTAATCCACTACCACCATATTCAGGTTTTACCATCATGCCCATAAATCCCAGGTCGGCTAATTTTTCTATTTGCTCTCTCGGAAATTTTTGTTGTTCATCTCTTTCTATTACACCGGGCAGGCATTCGTTTATGGCAAAGTCTTTTGCAGCCTGTTGAATCATTAATTGTTCTTCAGAAAGTTTAAAATCCATACAATTTTTTTTGTGCCACAAAAGTAAGGTTTGAGTAGCTTAATTAATACCAAACTTCCTTGTTTTTTAATAAAGCTATTGATGCTTTGTATATTTGCCGCACAAATTAATAAAATTGAAGGCTGCAGCTCAAAATTTAAGGATTCAAAAAAATATTGCTATAATATCTATTGCTTTATTTATTATCAAAATAATTGCCTGGTATATTACAAATTCTGTAGCAATACTGACAGATGCTTTAGAAAGTATTGTAAATGTGGTAGCAGGGTTAATAGGGGTATATAGTTTATATATTTCTGCAAAACCAAAAGATATTGACCATCCTTACGGGCATGGAAAAGTAGAGTTTATATCAGCCGCTATAGAAGGTACGCTAATAATGGTTGCCGGTCTTTTTATTATTTATAAAGCAGTTATTAATCTTAAATTTCCACAGCAGGTTAATAAAATTGATTATGGTATTTTACTTGTAGTTTTTACGGCGATTATTAATTATTTGGCTGGTATCATTTGTGTAAATATTGGCAAAAAAAATAATTCACTTGCACTAATTGCCAGCGGAAAACATTTAAAGGCCGATACTTATACTACTTTAGGTATTGTAGCCGGCTTGCTACTGCTGCTCCTAACTAATATTGCCTGGATAGATAGCGCTGTGGCTTTGATATTTGCATTAATCATTCTTATAACCGGGTATAAAATAATACGAAGCTCCATAGCGGGTATTATGGATGAGGCGGATGAAATATTATTAAATGACTTAGTGGCAACTTTAAATGAAAATAGAACCAGCAATTGGATTGACCTTCATAATTTACGCATTATAAAATACGGGCCTACTCTTCATCTTGATTGCCATCTTACCGTACCTTGGTATTTTAATGTAAATGAAGCCCACAGGGAGATAGATGCACTCTCAAAAATGGTAAAAAATAAATTTGGCGAAACAATGGAGCTCTTTGTACACAGTGATGCCTGTATGGAATTTAGCTGTGCCATTTGCGAAAAATCAGATTGTGCCGTTCGCCGCCATCCTTTTACTAAAAGAGTGAAGTGGACAATACAAAATATTTCTTCCAATCATAAACATGATATTAACTCCTGAAAGTTTTTAGAAGAATGATTTATGATTTAGCACTTTGGTCTTCCTGAATTAATTTTTTTTCTACTCTTCTGTCAGGTATAAACCAGATACAGGCTACTATTACATACATCAGTATGCCCAGCCAGGAATTTACAAAGGCTAAAGCAATTCCAATAATGTAAAATACTAATGAAATTTTGCCTTTATAATCTTTGCCAAATGCTGATACAAATGCAGAGCCATTGCCATGGATTTTTGAAAGCTGAATAAATAGCATTACATACGCTATGGCACACATGATAAGGATAAATCCATAAACTATAACCGGCCATTTGCTATAATGATATTCGCCCATCCATGCTGTAGCAAATGGAACTAAAGAGAGCCAAAAAAGTAAATGCAAATTTTTCCATAATACTTTACCATTTACATGTTTCACTAATTGAAACATGTGATGATGGTTGTTCCAATAAATTCCTACATAAATAAAACTTAATGCATAGCTTAAAAAAACGGGCAGCATGGGCTTCAAAGCATCTAATGTGCTATCATGAGGCATTTTTATTTCAAGTACCATTATGGTGATAATGATGGCAATTACCCCATCACTAAAGGCTTCCAGCCGTCCTTTGCTCATAAGCTTTAATATTATTTTATTTGAAAAATTTTAACTCAATTGTTTTTTTAAAAAACTCTCTATTGTACTGCAAGGTATCATAAAAGGTTTTTCTGAAATCAACAGGTTTAATTGCTGACCGGCTACACTGTACGAGCCTACGATAAGGTTGCCAAAGATGCTGACATTAAAATTACCAGCCGATTCATCTCCGGTAAAATTGCCGCCCTGGCTTTCTACGGCTGTTTTTGCTTTTTGTAAAATAATGGTTGCCGATCCGGCAAATGGAATATTAAAATTGCATGACATTTTTCAAAAATAGGAATAATATTATAAAAAAAATGCACTTGCATATTTTGCAAGTGCATTCCTGTAAGAATGATAAATTTAATGTTTTACCCTGCCATCTTTTTTATCCTGCCCACGGCCAATAGCATATCCGCCTGCTGCGCCAATTACTCCGCCAATAATGGCGCCTTTAGCATTTCTGCCAATTACAGCACCGGCTACAGCACCGCCTACCGCCCCAATGGTAGCGCCTTTTGCCGCTTTGCTCCATCCTTTTTTGGTAGTGGTAGTTCTTCCATTTGTGTGAGAGGTATTACCATTACTTGCTACAGAAGAATTATTTGAATTTGATGCAGCTTTTGATTGATTGTTATTATTGCTACCTGCATGGCTCCTGTTTTCATTGTAACGCCGTTGAGTATTTTTGCTTTTGTACATTTCAGTTGAAGTAGTTTTAGCTGTATCGGATAAAGAGCTGTTGTGTAAGGCAGAACTGTCTTGTAGCAAAAGCAGGTTTTTTGATTCTGCATTGGGTGCCGTGTTTGATTTGCAGGCTATAAACCCGGTGGTAACAATTAGTGCAAGTATTAAGTTTTTCATAAATTAGTTTTTTAATAATTAGTAAAAATATTTTCAAAGATTTATATCTGTATGATGAAAAATTGTGCCAATAACCAATCTGCGTTTAAAAAAAATGTTAACTAATTTGCAAATCTTATTATCTTACTTAGGGCATTTTTTACCAATCCTTTTTGTATTTGTTAGTGAAGAATATAGATATATATAAAAACTTTTTAAGTGGCAGGCATTTGAGCGAAGGGGTGAGAATTACCGCTGGTATTGCGTTACCGGCTTTAATATTTAGTTATTTTGGCTTTGTATCCCAGGGTATTTTAATGTCGTTAGGCGCTTTGTGTATTAGTATTTCAGATACTCCCGGCCCGGTTATACACAGATTTTATGGCATGTTGTTTTGTAATTTTATTATTTGTGTGGTGTATATAATCATATCTTATGTTACAGCTTTTCCAATAATTCTTGCACTGTTACTTTTAATATTTGGCTTTTTATTTTCAATGCTTACGGTGTATGGTGTACGCATTTCATCTATTGGTATTGCAGCTATGCTGATAATGATTTTAAGTTTTGAAAACCCGATACATGGCAATATTATATGGCTAAATGTAATGTATATTCTTGGCGGTGGTATTTGGTATATGCTTTTTAGCCTTGCATTGTACACAATTCGGCCGTATAAAATAATTCAACAAATATTAGGAGATTTTATTATTGAAATAGGAGAGTACCTCCAGCTTCGTGGTGCATTTTACCAGGACAATCCTGATTATGAAAAAACTTATAAGTTGCTTTTAGAGCAACAAGTACAAATACAACGCCAGCAAAGCCTGCTGAGCGACATGTTGTTTAAAACAAGGGCAATCATAAGAGAATCTACACATAAGGGCAAGGTGTTGCTTAAAATATATATTGATGTAGCTGAGTTGTTTGAAAGTATAATGACGGGTTTTAGTGATTATACAGTGCTGCATCAACAATTTGATGCTACAGGTATTTTACACAAAATTGGCAATCATGTTATAACCCTTACGCAAGAAATGAAAGCTATTGGCCTTGCAGTAAAAAGTGGGCAACATTCTTTTGCAGAAAATGATATTATTGCTTCTGCTAAAGAATTGAAAACACAGTTTGAAGATTTGCGTAAAACCTTCATGAACGATAATAACCTGGATGATTTTATAAGCCTTGGACGTATTGTGAACAATGTGCAGTATTTAACAGAAAAAATTAACGGCCTGCATTATTACACCAGTTTCGATAAAAAAATTAAAACTGTTTCTAAAGAACTGGTAGAGCAAAGTAATTTTTCTGAATCGCAGGATTTGCGGCCTGCATTGTTTTTTAACAACCTCAATTTTCAATCTAATATTTTTAAACATTCCATTAGAGTTACCATTGCATTATTGGTGGGGTACCTGGTATCTCTCTTTTTCAAAATTGGGCATAGTTACTGGATTTTACTCACCATTGTAGTGATTTTAAAACCGGCATACAGCCTCACAAAACAGAGAAATAAAGACAGGCTTTTTGGCACTGTGCTTGGCATAATATTGGGCGTTATTATTTTGTATTTTATAAAAGATAAAACCATTTTGCTCATCATCATGTTATTTTTTATGGTGGCTAGCTATACGTTTATTCGTACTAATTATTTTATAATGGTGTTGGCGCTTACACCTTACCTGGTTATCTTTTTTCATTTTTTATATGGCACTTCTTTAAGGCTGGTTTTGGCCGACAGGATGATAGATACAGCCATTGGCTCTGTTATCGCATTTGTAGCAAGCATATTTTTTATACCTGCCTGGGAGCATACAACTATTAAGACATATTTATTAAAAATGTTGGATGCAGATATTCATTATTTTGAACAAATAGCAAAGGCATACAGCTCAGAAAATAAGCTTGTATTAAAAGATTTAAAATTAGTGAGGCGAAATTTATTAACTGCTTTGGCCAATGTGTCAGATGCATTTAACCGAATGCTCTCAGAGCCTAAACGTTTTCAAAAAAACTCAACTCATGTGCATCAGTTTGTGGTACTCAGTCATATTCTCACATCACACTTTGCCACATTATCCTATTTTTTAAATGTTACAGAAAATAGGTTTAGGTCTGAAGATTTATTGCCGGTAATAGAAAATACTCAACGTTCTTTGCTTTCTGCAGTGCATTATCTTGAGCAAAAAGAAGGGGAGCCTGATACGGCAGATGTTGACTCTCTGACTAAAATAAATGAGCAGGCAAGGTCGCTATTAGAAAAGAGAAAAGAAGAAATATTAATACGAAAACTTGAAACAAATACAAAGCAGCAATTGGTAGAAGTAAAATCTGTAATAGACCAATTTAATTTTATTTACAATATTGCTGCAGACATTGCAAAATGTAGCAGGGCAATTGGTAAAGCTTAATTAATATTTATCCCTATCATCTTTTTTATTATGCAGGTTCAGGTGCACTTCCCAGCCGGTAAATGAATTAACTATTTCTACTTCTGCTACATATTTTTTATAAGCATTGTTGCCTGAGTCTGCTTTTAAAACACTTGATGTAAACCTAAGCGATTCATTAGGATCTTCCATAAAGCCGGCAAAACTAATAGTATAACCGGATTTTGTAAAATGCGCTTTGCTAACATACCTAAATGTGTTTTTATAAATTTTTGCAGCTTCTTTAAAATCTTCACCCTTATATAAGGTAGCCTGCCAGCTTGCTGTAGTATCTCTTGTAGAATGAAATCTATATATAACGGTATTTTTGGCGCCGGGTACACTCATATCAGAAACATAGGTATCGCCATCTTCCGCAGAGCTTATCATATCACCTTGTATGCTGTAATAATTGTCTGCAAAAGATGATACTATTTTCTGCAAAGAATCAGTAAAAGCGCCTGATGGTAAAAATGATTTATAAAACTGTGCATTAGTAACAGTAACACATATCACAAAAAAGATAAATACTAAAAATGTTTTTTTCATGGTAGAGGAAATATAATTATTGCAAATTAAGTAATTGATATTATATCTGTCATATTTTCAAAGGCTTATAATTTAAAGTAGAATAATAACTACAATAATCTATATGAATACACTACATTTTGCAAACTTAGCCTTACTGATATTTGCACTCCAATTTCTCTGAAGCCACAAAATTATTATTATTCAATATATCTTTTGTAACCTCTTTCTGTGATAAACCTTCGTTCTCGAAGGTTTTTTCTTTTTTATACCAAATTACTCTCAATATTTTCTTTGGCATTGTTAACTGATGCCTGTATTTGCAGCTATTTTTTTATTGCTTACGCAATGTAATATTTTATTATTTTCCCATTATGAAAGCCGCTTCGCTTAAAGAAATAAAAACCACAATGGAGGGCCTCCATGCAGATGAGTTACTATCTATCATACTCAGGCTTGGAAAATTTAAAAAAGAAAATAAAGAATTACTCACCTACCTTTTATTTGAAGCAGGTGATGAGGAAAATTATATAAGGGAGGTAACAAAAGAGTTAGATTTTCAAATGCTCTCTTTAAATAAATCAAATCTGTTTTTAGCAAAAAAAACTATTCGAAAAGTAGTAAGAACCGCATCTAAATTTATTAGGTATAGCGGCAAGGAGCAAACCCAAATTGAAATATTATTGCATGTTTGTAATCAATTAAAACTTACGGGTATCAATTTGAGTAAAAGTACCGCCCTAGCTAATATTCAAAAATCATTAGTAAAGAAAATAACAGCCAGTATTGAAACACTTCACGAAGACCTTCAATACGATTACTTAAAACAAATAAAGGCGCTTGGCCTTTAGCTATTATTTGTTTTGAGATGAAATAGTAATGTGAGATTTTTATTTAAACACACCCTCTTTAAACCTGGCTTTAAACCTGTTGAAATCAGGAATTGAAACGTTTTGTACATAAGGGTTTTCAGGATGATGGCTAATATACTCCTGATGATAATTTTCGGCTTTGTAAAATTTGGTAAATGGCACTACCTCCGTAGCTACTTTATTGCTATATTGTTTACTGTCATTTATTTTTTTTATCTCTTCATCAATTATTTTCTTTTCTCCGGCAGTTCTGTAAAATGCAATTGAGCGATATTCTGTACCTACATCATTGCCCTGCCTGTTTATTTCTGTGGGATCCTGGCTGGCAAAAAATGCCCTTACCAAAGTTTGGAAACTGATTTTTGAAGGATCATAATATACATTTACTGTTTCAGCATGGCCTGTAGTACCTGTTGCTACATCTTCATAAGATGGATTTTTTGTATGGCCACCTGCATAGCCCGATACGGCATCTCTTACTCCCACCAGGCTTTGAAACACAATTTCTGCATGCCAAAAACACCCTTCAGAAAATGTGGCAATGGCTTCATTGGGCTGTGGCACCGTATTGGTAACGGGTGCTATTTTTGCATCTGTAGCCTGAGATTGTATGCATGATATAAATATCAGCATAGAAAATGCTGCCAAAAGAAATGATTTCATTTTTATTAATTTTATTTTTAAGGTACGTGATATTTACAAAATGGGTTTGTTGTCAAATGTTAAATAATACTTAACTGCTTTGTAAATGTCCATCGCATATTTTGTACCGAATTTATCCATTAAATTAGCAATCTAATTTAACTGTTTTTATGAAGAAAATTTTCATCGCATTTTTAATGGTTTCCTGGGCATCAGTAAGCACTTTGCATGCGCAGCCTTTTACTAATGCAATGAAAGATAGCATGCTGTCAATAGTAAAAGAAGCAGCAATACATGCCTGGGATGGCTATAAAAAATATGCTAATGGATACGATGAGTTAAAGCCATTGAGTAAAACCGGAAAAAATTGGTACAATCACTCACTTTTAATGACGCCTGTAGATGCATGGGATACATTTGAAATTTTGGGCCTTACAAAGCAGGCAAATGAAGCAAAAGAGCTCATTCTAAATAATCTTAATTTTAATTGTGATGATGAAATTCAGGTTTTCGAAATTACCATAAGACAATTGGGAGCTTTGCTTACCGCTTATGAAAGGGATGGGAATAAAAAGTTTTTGCTACTGGCAACAGATCTTGCCAATAGAATGTTGCCTGCATTTCACACTCCTACTGGTATGCCTTACCGTTATGTACATTTGCAAACCGGCGCTGTGAGAGATTCTATAAACAACCCTGCAGAAATAGGTACACTAATGATGGAGTTTGGCACTCTCTCAAAGCTTACAGGCAACCGGCTATATTATCAAACGGCTAAAAAAGCCATCATGCAAGTGTATGCTAGAAGAAGTAAACGAAACCTTGTAGGAGAACAAATTAATGTAATAACCGGTGAGTGGGTTAGCACCCAATCGCATATTAGCGGCTATATTGATTCGTATTACGAATATCTTTATAAATGTTGGAAACTTTTTGGCGATAAAGATTTTAAACTGGCATTTGATACTCATAATGCGGCTATCAAAAAATATCTTTTGTATAAAACTAACCATGGTTGTTTTTTGCAACATGTAGATATGAATACGGGTAAGCCATCTGCTACATTGTATGGAGCTTTAGATGCATTTTATGCAGGGTTGTGTGCTTACTCAGGAGATATTGCAACTGCAGAAGCTATTCAAAAAGCTAATTATTATATGTGGGTTCATTACAATATTGAGCCGGAAGAATTTAATTTTGTAACCGGCGAAATAAAAAGCCCATATTATTTATTGCGTCCCGAAAATCTGGAGAGTTGTTTTTATTTATACCGCCTTACTCACCAAAGTAAATATTTATGGATGGCCAAAAGAATGGTAACCGATATCATTACACATTGCCGTACAGACGAGGCTTATGCTGCATTGAAAAATGTAGAAACCTTTGAGCAGTATAATGATATGGAAAGTTTCTTTTTTGGAGAAACTTTAAAATATGCATACCTGATATTTGCACCCGAGCATTCGCTTGATTTAAATAAAATAGTTTTAAATACTGAAGCACATCCGATTAAAATTAATTATAAATGATTACATCTGTAGAGGAGTTTGAAAATGTATTTTTTATTGGTATAGCCGGTACAGGTATGAGTGCATTGGCTCAATATCTTGCCGGTATTGGTAAAAATGTGAGTGGTAGCGATCGTTATTTTATACCCTCAGCAGTAAATGACACAAAGCAAAAATTAGAAGCAGAAGGCATACAATGTTATATGCAGGATGGCTCAGGTGTTAAGCCTGGTTTGCAATTGGTAGTAGTATCTACTGCTGTAGAAGATACAGTGCCAGAAGTGCAAAAGGCTAAGCAATTAAATATTCCTATTATAAAACGTAGTGAGCTACTGGCATTGATTGCTAATAGTAAAAAAACAATTGCAGTTGCGGGCACTTCAGGCAAAAGTACTACCAGTGCCATGCTTTTTGATATTTTAAAATATGCTGGCTTAGCGCCCGGCATCATTAGCGGTGCCGGACTTATTAGCATTATTAAAAAAGGTAAAATAGGTAATGCGGAAGCCGGGGCAGGGGAGTGGCTTGTAATAGAAGCCGACGAAAGCGATGGCTCTATAGTGCAATATCATCCCGAAGTTGGGCTGCTTTTAAATATTGATAAAGACCATCAGGAGATAGATGAATTGATGCATCTGTTTGAAATTTTTAGAAATAACACTAAAGGTTTATTTGTAGTAAATCAGTCTAATAATTTATCTAAAAAACTATCCCGAAATATTCAGAATGATTTTTCATACAATACTGATGCAGGTTTTAAAGCTTCAGGTTTTTTGCAAAACGGATTTGCTATTCAGTTTTTCATAAATGAAGTAGGCTTTCACTTAAATACAGTTGGTAGGCACAATATGGAAAATGCCCTTGCAGCGGCTACTGTAGCAGCTCAAATAGGTGTACCCCTTTCCACTGCTGCTGAGGCTCTAAAAAATTATGAAGGTATTTATCGCAGGCATCAGGTACTTGGCGAAAAAAAAGGTGTGTGTGTAATTGATGATTATGCACATAACCCTGCAAAATGTGCCGCCTCTATTGCTGCCTGTCAGGCGCTTGCCCCTAAAGTAATTGCCTGGTTTCAGCCTCATGGTTATGGGCCTACCCGTTTTTTAAAAAATGATTTCATCAAAGAAATAGCTGCAGTATTGAGGCCTGAAGACGAAATTTGGATGAGCGAAATCTTTTATGCCGGGGGCACTGCTGTAAAAGATATTTCTGCCAATGATCTTATTGAAGGCATAAAGGCTCAAGGAAAAAATGCTTTTTTTGTACCCGATAGAAATAATTTTTTGCAGAATGTAAGGCCACATTTTACACAACATTGTGTGTTATTATTAATGGGGGCAAGAGACCCTGGGCTTGAGCAGTATAGTAAAAATATTTGGGAACAGCTTTAGATTAGGCTACCAATTTTTTTAATGCGGCTATGGCTCCTATATGCAGCCCTTCATGAAACTGAATAAATGAAATGGCTTCATCTATATTTTTTATTTCTACCTGGTACCTTGTTTTAAAAGGAGCATAATTATTAAAAATATTATTGTGGTAATCTTCTTCTAATTTTAAGAGCGTACTAATCATTAATGATTTTATTTTTTCTATCTCTGCTCCTTCTACATTAGCTTCCGGCTTGGAGCCGGTTTTGTAATTTGTAAATAAATATTCATCAATAATCAATGGCTGGCCGGCTCTTGCATAGCATAAACCCTGCTGAGCAGATATTAAATGAGCTAAATTCCAGATGATATTATTATTAAAACCCGAAGGGATATGGTTTAACTGTTGTGGAGTTAATTCTTTAATAGATTCTAAAAGCCATTGCCTGGTAAGTTTTATATTCTCAATTATATTTTGCATAATTATTTTTATGCAAATATAACTGGTAAAAGCTAAACTAATATTTAGTGGAAGAAGACCAGCAACGTTTTAAAATAGCCCTGTTGGTATTGATGATTTTTTCTGCAATATTTTCAAGCCTGGTAGCACGAGGGCCAAGTGTGTCCCTTACTTTTTCATCTTTTATCCATTGAGGCATATTGATAAATGCAGGTGCAGATTCAATTTGTTCCAAATCATCAGTATGTACAGCAAGAGGCTTGCTTTCATTACTATTGCTTGTTTGGGTTTTAATATGTATTACTTTTCCAGCAAAAATTTCTTCAAGCATTTCAAGTGCAGTATCCATTTTTTCAAGGTCTGCATCCGAAAATTCAATTTTGTTTAGGGTATCTAAATTCATGGTTCGAATAATTTAAAAAATACAACAAATATTATTTGATAGAACAAATTAACAGCAGTTTCTATTCATTAACAATACTCCATTTAGGTAATAAATGCATTTATCCCATATATGTGGATAACCTGTCCTTTATATTATTTTGGTAGGCTACCAATATTTAATGAAATGTTTTCTTAAAATAATTTACCAAATTAATTATTCGGTATAGTTTATGCCGTTACAATAAAAAAATTGTATGAAAAATATGATGAAACCCTGCGTCTTGTTTTTTCTTCTTATTATAAATGTAACAGTACTTAGGGCACAAGCCAAGAATGTGGAAGCTGATTCCTCTTCTATAAACAGCATGGTTGATAATAAATCTTTTCTGTTTGTAGCTACTGATGTAACGCCAATGTCGGGAAAAATTCGCTACCTGACTTCAGAGTATGATCTTAAAGTATTGCCCGACACTATTTCTACTTATCTCCCATACTTTGGAAGGGTTACTAACCCTGGGTTGGCAATTGTAAATGGAGATGGGGGTATAAAGTTTGAAGCTACAGATTTTACTTATGCTGTAACGAATGGAAAAAAAGGAAGAAAAAATATTGAGATAAACATAAAAGGCAATATTGATGCCTACAAATTATCCCTTATTGTGTTTCCCAATAAAAAAGCAAACCTTTTTATTGTAAGCAACGGGCGGCAACCAATATCTTACGGTGGCTATATTACAGAAATTAAAAAGTAATTTCTTTTCTGTTAATGCATTGCTTCTGACAGGTCAATTTTACTTTTATCTTTCCTTTGCTTTACAAATAAAATAAAAGGAATACATATAATAAACATTACACCGAGGTATAGAAATACATCCATATAAGAAAGTACAGCAGCTTGTTTTGAAATGGAAAAATCCAGTGCTTTGTGTGCTGCATTTAGCGCTACATCGGGCGTCATTCCTTTGGCAATAAAGCCATGTTGCATACCACTTATTCTTTGTTGTACCATCAAATCGTTTACATCAAGTTTGTTTACCAGGTTACTACGGTATTTCATATTTTCTCTTGAAATAAAAGTAGTAATGGCTGCCACGCCAAATGATCCGCCTAACTGCCTCATCATGCCTGTAAATGCTGCACCCTGGCCTATTTCCTGCCCTTTAAGTGTTGAGAGCGCTAAGGTAGTTATGGGTATAAATAATAAACCTAACCCCATTCCTCTTATTATTAGTGGCCAAAAGAATGCATCTGCACCTGTATCAGCAGATAAAATATTGTATGCATAAAAACTGTAAATAAAAAATATCAACAGGCCTAATGCTACAAGGTATTGTTGTTTTACACCTTTTTGTAACAGGTTGCCAATAATGGGCATCATAAAAGCTGTAGTAAGTGCAGATGGTATCATCAGCATGCCTGATTGTTGCGCTGTCCAGCCGAGTGTGCTTTGAGTATAAAGTGGTATTATAAAGGTAGAGCCATACAAGCCAAATCCTAAAATAAATGACATGATGGTGCCTATCCGTAAATTCCCGTTTTTTAAAACCCTAAGTTCTACAATGGGGCTTTTATATCTAAGCTCTCGCCAAATAAAAAAGAACAAGCCTAATATAGATGTAATAATTAGAAAAATAATTGTTTTACTATTGAACCAGTCGTCTTCCTGCCCACGCTCTAATACGTATTGTAAAGAGCCAACTGTTATCGCCAATAAACCTATACCAAGAAAATCTACTTCGTTGAGTGCTTTTTTTTCGGCAAACTTTGGGCTGCGTACAAACTGCAAGGTTAGCAATGTTGCAATAGTTCCAATGGGGATATTAATATAAAAAATATAGGGCCATTGAAAATGATCTACAATATACCCGCCTAATGGTGGGCCAAGAGTAGGGCCAATAATTACACCAAGCCCGTAAATGGCCTGGGCCATTCCTCTTTTTTCTATCGGGTAAGATTCGGTAATAATTGTTTGAGAAGTTACCAGCAATGCACCACCACCAATACCTTGTAGAAATCTAAAAATTACAAGCTCTACTATTCCATTAGCATTTCCACATAAAAAAGAACACACAGTAAAAAGGATGATAGAAGCGGCAAAATAATTTCGCCTGCCAAATTGTTGCGATAGCCAACTCGTCATAGGTACAATAATTACATTGCCTATGGCGTAGGCTGTAATTACCCATCCTACTTCTGTAAGAGTGGCGCCAAGGTTGCCTCTCATATCATTTAGCGCAACGTTTACAATTGTAGTATCCACTATTTCGAGCAAGGCACATAAAATAGCCGTAATAGTGATGATTACTCTTCTGCCTCCATATTCTACCAAAGATTCCTGCAATACCATGCTTAGTTTATTAAAGTCAAATTGATGTATTATTTAGTGGGGTTTAATCCAGGTGTACATCTACATCTACATTCATACCCGGCCTTAGCCTTTTTACAAGTGTATCGGCCTTGTTTACAAATTCTATTTTTACAGGCAGCCTTTGTACTACTTTTACAAAATTACCGCTGGCATTGTCTGCCGGTAATAATGCAAACTTGTTGCCGGTGGCAGGTGCAAAAGAAGACAGTACTGCTTCAAATTCATGTTTTGGAAAAGCATCTGCATGTATAATTACTTTTTGCCCTACCTGCATTTTATTGTATTGAGTTTCTTTAAAATTTGCTACTACCCATTTATCATCGTTTAGTACAATGCTAAAGGTAGATTGCCCTGCCTGCAAAAACTGTCCTTCCTGTATGGGTACTTTTGATACAATGCCTGACTCAGGGGCTGTAATTACAGTGTAGGATAAATTTAATTTGGCATTTTCTACATCTACTTCTCTTTGCTTTATTAAAGAAGAGGCTACCCCTATTTGTTGTGCGGTAGCATTACTTTGTGAGGTTACTACGCCGGTTTGTACCGATGCCTGATTCTTTTGGTCTATCAGTACCTGCAATTGTTTTTCTGCAAGTTGCTTTGCAGCCAGCGCCTGCTCATATTGTTGCTGGGTAATAGAGTGGTCTTTTACCAGATTTTCATACCGTTGATAATCTTGTGTAGTACGCCATACATTTACCTTAGCAGTTTCTATTTGTGCATTGGCTGTAGAAATAGCTGCATTAGTTGTGCTAATGTTTTTGCTGGCTGCATTGCTGCTTGCCTGTGCTGCCTGTAAGTTGCTTTTTGCTGTTCCCAAAGCGGCTTCTGCTTGCGCCAATACAATTTTAAAGTCCCTGTTATCAAGGGTCATCAGGGTGTCGCCTTTATGTACAAATTGGTTATCGCTTACATACACTTTGGTTACATAGCCTGATATTTTTGAAATGACAGGGCTGATGTTTGCTTCTACCTGTGCATCATCTGTATCCTCATGATGCTGGGCATACGTGTATTTTGAAATTCCAAACCAGCCGCCTCCTATTACCAGTAAAGCCAAAATGATGATAAAAACTTTACTTCTTTTTTGCGGAGCAGCGGTAGCGCTTTGGTCTGTTGTGTTGGTATTTGTTGCCATAAAAAAACGTTGTTTATCTTTTATTCTTTTTTTTTATTTTGATAATAATCCTGCAGTTTGCAGTAATTTATTGTATGCAAGTACTGCATCTGCCTTTGCAAAACGGCTGTTTAATGTTGCTTGCAATAATGCTACATCAGCATCAAGCAGGTCGGTAATGGTAACCAGGCTATTGTTGTATTTATTTTTTGTAATGCGGTAATTTTCTTTAGCCTGTTCTATTGCTTTTTCATACACATCTATTTTCTTTTGGCTCAATAAGTAAGATTGATAGTCTTTGTTTACCTGCATTTTTACTGCATCATTCAATAATTCTTCATTGGCATCAATTTCTGTTGCCCTGGCTTTTGCTTGCAATAATTTGGTATTTGTTTTCCATAGGTTGGCAATATTATAAGATACTCCCACTCCAATATTTACCGCATTGGTTACCGTTAAAAGGTGCGGAATGTTTGCCGCAATATATCCGCCAGTAAGCGCAATAGTAGGGTAGGCCTCGGCTTTAGCTGATTTTATTCCGGTAGTAGATGCTTTTTTTCGTAAAGCTAATGCCTGCACATCTTTTCTCTGTTGTAATGCAGCCGTTTCATAATCGGTAAAGGGCATTAATGTCTGATCCACGTTAATAAAATTACTATCAATACTCAGGAGGGTGTTTTCCGGTAATCCCAACATCAGGTTCATGTTAATATTTGCAATCTTTAAATTATTTTCTGCATCTAATAATGAAAGCTCAATGTTTGAAGTTTGTAATTGTGATTTTAATAAATCATTTCGTGCAAGCAATCCGTTTTTTTCCAAATTAGAAAAATTGGTATCCCTGCTCATAGAAGATTGCAAATCTTCTTTTACAATATTTACTGCCGCAGCCGCTTTGTACAAATTGATGTAAGCGCTGGTAGTATTGTATATCACTGCTTCTTTGTCATTGTCTGCATCAAGGCTTGCTGCCTGCGCCAGGTATTTTGCTGATTCAATTCCATATTTTATTCTTCCGCCGGCATACAAGGGCAGTGATAAGTTTGCCATACCATATACGGCTGAATTAATTTTTGGGACGCCGCCTTTGCTTCCACTTCCGCCACCATTTCCGCCTCCACTAGTATCTTTTCCCAATTTAAGAGATACATCGGCATTGCTTAACCGGATATAGCTTCCGCTTACTTTAAAATCGGGTAATTGATTATTGTAAGCTTCTTTTACAATGGCTGTAGCCTCATCTATCCGGGCATTAGAAGCTTTAAGGCTTTTGCTGTTTTTTATGCTAAGATCTATTGCTTCTCTTAGGCTAATAGTTTTTGTATCCTGTGCCAGCAAAGCGGTGGCAAGCATACTGCATATAATAAAAAGTGTTGAAGTTATTTTTAATTGTTTATTCATATCCTAATATTGCTTTAAATACAAATTTTAGATGCGCTCTTAATTTTGTCATTAGTATGTTGTCAAATTCAGTTTCCGGTATTTTAGTATAATTATTAAATTCTTTATAGTATTCTTTATTGATGATAAGCTGTGTAGCCGTGCCAGACATGGTATTGGTTAGTAGCATGATATCAATATTCTTTTTAAAAATTTTTTGCTTTTGTCCTTCCGAAATTAGTACCGAAAGCATACGGGCATAACTCAATTTCAATTCTTTTATCAGCTTCAATACAATCGTATTTTTATTAATCACCTGCTCACAAAGCATTATTTTATAAAAAGGTTGTTTATCAATTACCTTTTCAATGTAATTGTCTATCAGTATTTCTATTCTTTGTACAGGTGTTATCGTTTTGTTTTCAATGAGTGCTTCTACTTTAAGCTTCATTAATATCATTCGCTCTTTAAATAAACTCTCCATTAGTTTTTCTTTAGAGCCAAAATAATACGAAATCATAGCAAGATTTACCCCTGCCGAATCGGCAATATCTCTTACTGTAGCGCCGTCAAAGCCCCTCTCAGCAAATAAATCTTCTGCCTTCTCCAGTATATGAAAATATTTTTCTGTGCGCCTCATTTTTGAAATAAAACGCAAAGTTAAACAATTGTTTGAAAATGTCAAACAAATGTTTAAAAAAAAATTACAGAAAAAATGCAATGCTGTTATCAGGATAATTTAGAGAGTTGTATAAACAGCTCTTTTTGTTTGTCGGTAAGGTTTACAGGCAATTTTACAGAGTAAGTAATATACAAATCGCCATATTGTGTATCTGATTTATAAAATGGAAAGCCTTTTCCTTTTACCCTCGTTTTTGTACCGTTTTGAGTTTCTGGCTTTACTTTTAGTTTTAATTTACCATGCAGGGTATCTAACGTAATATCTCCACCAAGTACAGCGGTGTACAAATCAATTTCCTGTGTGTATTGCAAATCGTTGCCCACACGATTAAAGGGAGTGTTATTAATAATCTCAAAAGAAATATAAAGGTCTCCGGAAGCGCCTCCATTGATGCCGGGGTTGCCATATCCATTTAATTTAATTACCTGGCCATTAGCAATACCTGCTGGTATGGTAATGCGTACATTTTTTCCTTTGATTGAAAAAGTTTGAGGATGGGTTTTAAAGGCATCACTTAGATTAACTTGTAAGCTTGCATTCACATCCTGTCCTCTCATTTTAGATTTACTGCGTTGCCTGCTTCCGCCGCCAAACATGGATGCAAAAAAATCTGAAAAATCGCTGCCTTCAAAGTCACCGGAAAAACCCCCGCCATAATTCCGGGATTGTTGTCTTTGTTGTTGTTCATACGCTTCACCATGCTCCCAGTCTTTGCCATATTTATCATATTTTTTTCTTTTTTCGGGGTCGCTCAATACTTCATTGGCTTCATTTATTTGCTGAAATTTTTTATTTGCATCTGCATTGTTTGGGTTGATATCAGGATGGTACTGCCTTGCTAATTTGCGATATGCTTTTTTTACTTCTTCTGTGCTGGCCGATTTTGTGATGCCCAATATTTTATAATAATCTAAATATTCCATGTACGCTAATATTTTATGATGCAAAATTACTGTATGAAATCATATAGCTGCATTTTTAAATTGTCTGATAACAAAAATTTTAAGGATTAGCTTTTTTAATATCAAACCTTTATTTCTATTAGGGTTTTCTAAATTTACTTTTTGTCTAGTTACATAAAGTAAAAAATCAAGACTGCATAAAAAGTAAAAATTTGTATGCCCGCCTAAAATATAATTAGTTCAAACGAAAGACCATATCCCGGCTAAAGAGTGAACTGCAACATTCAGCTTTTTCAGCATTAAATTTATTTCTTATCGTTTTTTTATGATGCCAAGCTTCGTAAAATTATTTTATGCTAATGCTTATAAGTTTTTAATTCTGCAAATTTATCAACGTACTATCCCTTATTGCTTTTGAAAAGCAATAAACCCTTTTACTATATAAAATTGTGCAAGGCAGTAAGTAACCATTATTAATAAACCCGGCAAGGGTAGCGGAGTATAAAATTTATTTAGGGCAAGCAGGCTGTCTGACAATACAAAAAAAGCTGCCCCGGTAATAAATAACCTGGCAGCCCCGGCATTTATTTTATTATAAATATGCAGGCTGCTTAATAACATTGATGAAAGCACTAAAGCATATAATATTACCGGTATGGTAAGGGAGCCCAAATTTGGAATTAATAAAAACAATAATCCTCCGGAATAGACTGCTACAGCAAAAATTAAAAATGGTTTTTGCCTCAACAGGGATGGAGCTTTGCTTTTGATTACAAGAAAAAATGCTATATAAAATATATGAGTTATTAAAAATGAGGCGAGACCAAAAATAAAAAACAAGGGGTGACTTGTTTCATAAAGTAAAAATACATCACCCGCAAATGAAAAGAATAACCCTGCAAGTAACAGCCACCTGTTATTGCCGGCATTGCTCTGCGATATTAAAGTACACATTAATACCGGTATCAATAAGGGTTTTGCAATAAATGCCAGATCAAAATATTGCAAACTAACGGCAATAATATCGGTCAGTGCTAATAACCAAAATAGTATAAAGCCATAAGATTTAAAAAATGATTTCATTCATTATTAATTCCGGTCAATGAATGTTTTTGCTCTAAAAAACTTTGCCAGCGAATCTTTTGCCCTAAGGCTGTCAGACAATTCTGTAGTAAATGGTATTGACAATCTGTAAAGTGTAGAGTCTATTGTAGTTAAAATTATTGTATGCCCATAGTTGGTTAGCCTGGTATAAGCTTTTTGTGCTGCTGCCCTTGTAGGGTACTCTTTTATAACTACTTTAAAGGTATATCCATCGTTTACTTTTGCAATCTGTTTGGTGCTGTCTGCAACAGGTTTTACCGTACTGTCTTTTTTAGTAGTGTCAGTATTGTTGTTGATTATTGGAGTTTCAGATACTGTATTAGTAACCGGCTCCGTTTTTTGTACAGCTGTATCTTCTTTCTTTAAGAAATAATAAAGAGCACCCACTATAAGGCCTATTAAAATAATTGACAGTGTAATGGCAAGTCCTTTTTTTGAAGATTGTTTAGCACCCGGCGATGAAAAACTTATGTCCTCATCAATTTTTTCTTTGATGGGCTGGGCTGCAGGTTCCAGCCGTGAATTGCTTAAGTGCGACTGGTTAAATACATACTCTCCAAATTGATTTTTTAAGAGCGTTCCTAACCCTTCTATTATCATTGGTTTGCCAATATTCAAAAACTGTTTGCTTAATATGCTATATGATTCAAGATCTGATGCAGCCAATGGTCTTATTTTACGAGTCTGTTGCATTACAAATTCTACCAGGCCTTCATCCATCTTTGCTTTTGGATTATATTCGTAACTGATAGCACCATCAGGTAATACTTCTTGTTTATCATTATCCGCTGGTATAATGATATCAGGAGAAATAGTAAAACTACCAATATCCTGCAGTGTTACGGTTTTGTTATTATATAAATATTGTACAATTAGTTGCTCTATCTTCATAATGCAAAAGAATGGATTAGAAACCTACAAGTTATAAAGAATATTGCAATTCAAATAATTGATTTACTTAAATTTGCCCTATGTTAACTGATAAAGAGTTAGAATTTATTAAATATTGGGAAGAGAACCGCATTTTGGAAAGTTCTTTTTCTAGTAAAATGGTTCGTGGCTTTCCAATGGCAGCTTTATTTGGGTTGTCTATCTTGGTATTTATAGTTATGGTATATTTTTTATTTCCTAATTGGTTTACTAAAATTTCTAATACTTCTCCCGGTACATTTGTAGTAACCGTTATTGCAGTTTTAATTGCCATCTTCTTTTTTTCATATTACAGAATGCAATTTAAGTGGGAGATGAATGAACAAACATACAAGGAACTAATACACCGTCAGCAAAAAGAACTTTCTGATATTGATATTTAAATTTTGGTAACCTCAAAAACACAACATGAAACAAGTAGGGTTTTTATTACTAACACTAACCATTTCTCTATTCGCCTGCAAAAAAGAAACAGCCAAATGTATTTATACCTCAGATAACATTATAGCTCCAAAGGTCGAAACAGATTCTATCAAAAATTATCTTTTAGCAAATAATATCACCAATGCAGTACAGGATAGTAGTGGCGTGTTTTACGTTATTACTACGCAGGGTACCGGCCCTAATCCTACCATTTGCTCTAACCTGATTGTACGGTACAGGGGTACATATTTTAATAATGTAGCCTTTGATCCCACCGCAGCCACTACTGCCCAAACGGGTAGTAGCACTTCTACAGCAAGGTTTGACCTTGGCGGGGTAATTGAAGGTTGGAAAAAAGCGCTTCCCTTTCTTAAATCGGGCGGCAGCATTACACTTTTTATACCGCCAACCCTTGGTTATGGCGCCAATATGTACAATGGAATACCCGGTAATTCTTATCTTAAATTTACCGTTGATTTATTGAATGTTCAATAGTGATAATTAAATTAACTAATTTTAAGCTTTGATATTTTTCAAAGCTTTTTTTATATTAAAATACAGTGAGCCACGAATCTATTTCAGTATTTGATATGTTTAAAATTGGTGTAGGCCCAAGTAGTAGCCATACCCTTGGCCCCTGGCGGGCCGCACAAATGTTTACCCGGTATTTAGAAGATAAAAATTTGCTTCAATCTGTACTTTCTATTGAAGTGCTTTTGTATGGATCGCTGGCAAAAACCGGAGTGGGGCATGGTACTGATATTGCAGTACAACTTGGCTTAAGTGGCGAAGATCCCGTAACATTTGATGTAAATGCCATTGGCTCCAAAATAAATGATATAAAAGCAATGAATAAAATATTGCTTGCCGGTAAGCACGAAATTGATTTTACTCCCAGTGATGATATAGATTTTTTATATACAGAATCTCTCCCTTTTCATCCCAATGCATTAAGCTTTTTAGTTACATTGCAAAATGGTGAAACCCTTGCACAAACTTATTATTCTGTTGGCGGCGGCTTTGTACAGCAGGAAGGGCAGGGGGCATCCGGCAATGAAAATGTAACACTTCCATTTCCTATTAATACTTCTAACGACTTGCTGCATTGGTGCCGCACTACCGGTATGAATATTTACGAAGTAGTAATGGAAAACGAATCTTCCTGGCGAAGCAACGAAGAAACCAAAAAACAATTATTAGAAATTTGGAGAGTGATGAAAGAGTGCATTTACAGAGGCTGTAATGCAGATGGTTACTTGCCCGGAGGGCTTTCTGTAAAAAGAAGAGCGGAGGCATTAAATAAAAAATTATTAAATAACCAACCGTATTCCGACTATAATAGTTGGATACTGGCAATTAAAAATGGGGGTAATAGTTTTAAATATATTTTAGATTGGGTTAGCTGTTTTGCTCTGGCAGTAAATGAAGAAAATGCCTCTTTTGGAAGAGTAGTAACGGCGCCAACCAATGGAGCAGCAGGCGTAATACCGGCAGTATTGCAATACTATATTTTGTTTTGCGATGGCGATACAGAAGATAAAATTGTACAATTTTTATTAACGGCAGCCGAAGTAGGAAGCATTTTTAAAAAAGGTGCTACCATTTCTGCAGCAATGGGCGGCTGCCAGGCAGAGATAGGCGTAAGTAGCGCTATGGCTGCTGCTGCCCTTACAGAATCTATGGGTGGTACACAGCGGCAGGCTTTAATGGCCGCCGAAATTGCAATGGAGCATCACCTTGGTATGACCTGCGACCCTATTGGAGGCCTGGTGCAAATACCTTGTATTGAACGCAATACAATGGGTGCCATTAAGGCTATTACAGCTTGCCAGCTTGCTCTTCAAAGCACCCCCGATTTTGCAAAAGTTACCCTGGATGCTGTGATTAAAACCATGTGGGATACTGCACTTGACATGAGTAGTAAGTATAAAGAAACCGCTGATGGTGGCCTTGCAGTAAATATCCCTCTGAGCTTAAGTGAATGCTAATTTTTTTACATAAACCTTTGTTATTTTATGAACCTGCAAATACAATTTGAAACTGCTGTACAAAACAGTAAAAATCTTTCGCAAAAACCGGACAATGAAAACCTGTTAAAATTATACGCTCTCTACAAGCAATCTACTATTGGTGATATAAATATTGATGAACCCTCTAACCCATTTGATTTTGTAAACAAGGCAAAATATCAGGCCTGGCTTGCACTTAAAGGAAAATCAAAAGAAAAAGCAATGGAAGATTATATCCAATTGGTAACGCAACTGGGCGGTTAATTACCTGTTTTAAACTTAAAAAAATATTTACTGAGGTTTGTATCATTCATACAAACGCTTTTAAAAGTGTTATCTATACAGCAATGATTGCATTTGTATAAAGTAAAGCCTAAAAAATCCTAAGCTTATAAAAAATACACAGCCCCAGTTCAGTTTTATTTACTGAGGAACATTCTTCTTCCGATATTTTGATTTGGTAATTTACCCTTCATATCTACCTGGTATTTTGTACAAAAGCCCCGCAAATAATAGTACAGCAAATATTAATTAATTTTGCAGCAATGACACAGCTTTCTACGCTCAATAAATATTTCTGGAAGTATAAATGGTATTTTTTTTTAGGAATCCTGTTTGTTGTACTCACAAATTATTTCAGAATACTTGCTCCACAAATTACGGGGTATGTTGTCAATACAGTGGTATCTTCTATCAGTACCTCCGGCAATCATATTGCGGCATCGCAATCAGCCAAAAATTATGATGTGATTGTAAGAGCTGTTGTTACAAGCTTTGATACTCTTTCATTTAATAAGAAAATACTTTTTGCAGGCATTATATTATTATTACTGGCAGTAATCAGCGGAATATTTATGTTTTTGATGAGGCAAACCATTATTGTAATGAGCCGCCACATTGAGTTTGCACAAAAAAATGAAATCTTTGCTCACTATCAAAAATTAGATACTGCCTTTTATAAATTGCATAGCACAGGCGATTTGATGAACCGGATTAGTGAGGATGTAAGCAGGGTGAGGATGTACACCGGCCCGGCCTTAATGTATTTTATAAACCTTGCGGCAGTCATTGGATTTAGTATCTTTTTTATGTTTAAATCCGATGTAAAACTTACAATTGTAGCCTTATGCCCATTGCCCATTTTGGCCTTTACCATTTACTTTGTAAATACAATCATCAATAAAAAAAGTGAGCGTATTCAATCTCTTTTAAGCGACCTTACTACCAATGCACAGGAGTCTTACTCCGGTATTCGTGTAATAAAATCTTTTGTGCAGGAGCAAGCCATGTTGCGTTTTTTTAAAAACAATAGTGAAAGCTACCGTGCCAATGCACTTAGCCTTGCTAAAACGGAAGCTGTATATTTTCCCAGCATGGCATTGTTAATAGGGCTTAGTACTTTACTTACAATACTTGTTGGAGCTTTAGATGTAGTGCATCATCCCGGCAACCCGGAATATTCTGTTGGAAAAATTGCAGAATTTGTATTGTACATTCAAATGCTGACATTTCCGGTGAGCGCCATAGGGTGGACGGCAAGTATGACTCAAAGAGCAGTGGCCTCTCAAAGACGCATAAACGAATTTTTATTGATAAACCCTGCTATTAAAAATAAAACGGCGGCAGTAGTGCAGAAGCTAACAGGTAATATAAGTTTTAAGGATGTAAATTTTATTTACCCAAATACCGGCATACATGCGGTTAAAAATTTTACTCTGCAAATAAATAAAGGAGATAAAATTGCCATTGTAGGTAGAACCGGCTCGGGCAAAACTACCATTGCTCAATTACTGCTCAGAATGTACGATGCTCAACAAGGGCAATTATTGTATGATGGTATAGCTGTGCAGGATTTAAAATTAGAAAACCTGCGGGGGCAAATAAGTTATGTACCTCAAGACGTTTTTTTGTTTAGCGACAGCATTAAAAACAATATTTTGTTTGGAAATGCAGGTGCAACATTTAAAGAAGTAGAAGAAGCTGCTTCTGCTGCAAATATTTATAAAGAAATCAGTGAATTTGAAGATAAGTTTGAAACGATGGTTGGAGAAAGAGGGGTAACATTAAGTGGGGGGCAAAAACAAAGAATTTCTATAGCCAGGGCGCTTATTAAAAAACCTGAAATTGTAATTTTTGATGATTGCCTCAGCGCCGTTGATGCCCGTACAGAGAAAACTATTATCACTAACCTGTACCAATATCTGCAAAAGCGTACGGCCATTATTATTACGCACCGAATATTTTCCTTATTTAATTTTGACAAAATAATAGTGATGGAGGAGGGGCAAATAGCCGAAATGGGAAATCACCAGCAATTAATGCAATTGAATGGTTTATATGCAGAAATGTACCAAAAGCAACAACAAAGCGACGAAGGACTCATATAATATTTGCCTCAAATAAAAAAAAACAAGCATTCGGGCGATATTTTTTGTGATATCAAAAACAACTTTATCTTTGCTCCACTCAAAAAGAGTAAATTTTTTATCATTTAATAATTACAAAAGTGGCGTACGAAAACAACGACAAAAAAATGGAAAGCGTTTATAGCAAACGTATTAAAGCCGGAAAACGCAGAACTTACTTTTTTGATGTAAGGGAAACACGTGGCAATGATTACTATCTTACTATTACAGAAAGTAGAAAGCGTTTTGATTCTGATGGGTATGACCGTCATAAAATCTTTTTGTACAAAGAAGATTTTAATAAATTTTTAAAAGGCCTGACTGACGCAGTTGATTATGTAAAAACTGATTTGATGCCAGATTTTGATTTTGATGCATTTAACCATGATGCCGCTTACGAAGGGGAAGAAGGACAAGCTAACTCTAATGCAGCTCCTTCTACTTCTGTTAATGAAGCATCAACTTCCATACCTGCTGCCCCAGTAGAAGCTACGCAGCCTGCAATTGTTGAAGAAGCTCCAAAAGCTGATGTAACACCAGTTGACAACGGTAGCACAGAAGAAGTAGATAAATGGTAATTTAATATAGAACCTTGTATAAAATAATCAATCCCCTCATGCGAGGGGATTGGCTTTTAATATTGGTTATTGCCGAAATATTTATTTCCGCATTTTTTTATAAGCATTTATCAGTCCGTTGGTACTGCCATCATGGGTAGTTATTTCATCCTCATTTTCTAACTCGGGCAATACTTTTATGGCTAATTGTTTACCTAGCTCTACTCCCCATTGGTCAAAGCTGTAAATGTTCCAAACCACACCCTGCACAAAAATTTTGTGTTCATACATTGCTGTCAGTTGACCTAAAGTATATGGGGTAATTTTTTTTATTAAAAATGAGTTTGTAGGCCTGTTGCCTTCAAAAACCCGGTATGGATTTTCATGGTCTTTACCATTCATCAAAGCTTCAGTTTGAGCAAAAAAGTTACTCACCAATTTTAAGTGATGATCTCCAATGGGGTTGTGAGATTGTGCAGGAGCAATAAAATCGCAGGGTATTATTGGGGTACCCTGATGTATAAGCTGGTAAAAAGCATGCTGTCCATTTGTGCCAGGCTCTCCCCAAATTACCGGACCAGTATCATAAGTTACTTTTTGCCCAAGCCTGTCCACATGCTTGCCATTGCTTTCCATATTTCCTTGCTGAAAATAAGCTGCAAACCGGTGCATATATTGGTCATAAGCCAATATGGCTTCTGTTTCTGTGCCAAAATAATTGCGATACCATATACCTATCATTGCCATCAATACGGGAATATTTTGATGTAGGGGCGCTTCTTTAAAGTGTAAGTCTGTACTATAAGCTCCTTTAAGCAGTTGTTCAAAATTATCATAACCAATAGTGGCAGCTATAGATAACCCTATGGCGCTCCATAAACTATAGCGGCCGCCTACCCAGTCCCAAAATACAAACATATTGGCCGGGTCAATGCCAAATTTTTCTACATCATTTTTGTTGGTACTTAGCGCTACAAAGTGCTTGGCAATATGCTCGGGCTTGCCACCGTTTTGTAAAAACCAATCTCTTGCAGTATTTGCATTGGTCATGGTTTCCTGGGTAGTAAATGTTTTGCTGGCAATCATAAAGATGGTTTCATCTGCTGTTACCAGTTTAAGTGTTTCGACTATTTGGGTGCCATCTACATTGCTTACAAAGTAGGGGTGAATACCCTGTTGCCAATATGGTTTTAAAGCTTCTGTAACCATTACAGGCCCCAGGTCGCTGCCACCAATTCCTATATTCACTATATATTTTATCTTTTTGCCTGTAAATCCTACCCATTGGCCACTATGTATTTTGTTGCAAAAAGCTTTCATTTGCTGCTGCACCTTTTGTATATCAGGCATTACATCCTGGCCATCTACCATCACCGGCTTACCCGAAAAATTTCTAAGGGCAGTATGTAAAACAGCCCTGTCTTCCGTACCATTTATTTTTTCTCCGTCAAACATAGCAGCCCGGGCTTCTTCCAATTTGCATTCTTTTGCCAGCTCCAGCAATACCTCAATAGTATTTTCTGTTACCAGGTTTTTTGAATAGTCAAATAAGATATCTTCAAACTGTAATTTTAATTTATCAAATCTATCTTTATCATTGAAAAACAAGTCTTTAATATGCACATTGTTAAACAATGCCTTGTGCTTTAAGAGTGATTGCCAGGCATCTGTTTCAGTAGGATTTATTTTTGGAAACATAATTTGTTTATTTTTATATAGTTATAATTTTTATTTTATATTTTAATTAAGGCATTTCATATAGAATATTTTGTAACTCTTGTACCATTTTATTAGTAATATCAAGATGTAGTACCATTCTTACCTGTGTGGCAGATATTGGCAGGCAGAGTACGTCATAATCTTTTAAGTATTCGCAAAATTCTGTAGGGGTATAGCCTTCTGTCACTTCAAATATCAAGATATTGGTTTCTACAGGAAGCATTTTGCCAATAAAATCTTTTTTTAGCAGGGCTTCTGCTATTTGTTTTGCATGATGATGGTCTTCTGATAACCTATTTATATTATTTTGCAAAGCATATAACCCGGCAGCAGCCATGTAGCCTGCCTGCCTCATGCCTCCCCCAAATACTTTTCTAACCCTTCTGGCTTTTTTTATAAAATCATTATCGCCCAGTAGAAGGCTGCCAACTGGTGCTCCAAGCCCCTTACTCAGGCAAACAGAAATGCTGTCAAATATTTTACCATAATCTTTTGGCTTTTGTCGGGTGCTTTCAAGGGCATTAAAAAGTCTGGCTCCATCTAAATGTAATTTTAAATTATTATTTAGACAAACTGATTTAATATCTTGTATATCAGTGATATTGTAACAACTTCCACCACCTCTGTTGGCGGTATTTTCCAATGATACCAACGAGGTTTTTGCTTTATGTACATCATTTGGATTAATGGCTTCGGCTACCTGATGTGCTAGTATCCTTCCACGGTCGCCATCTATTGCTTTTACCTGGCAGCCACTATTAAAGGCAATACCTCCTCCTTCGTAAATATAAACATGACTCGTTTTATCGCAAATGACTTCATCACCCGGTTGGGTATGGCATTTAATGGCAATTTGGTTTGTCATGGTGCCACTCGGGCAAAAAATAGCGGCTTCCATTCCAAACATTTCTGCGATATAGGCCTCCAATTCATTTACTGTTGGGTCTTCCCCAAATACATCATCGCCTACCCAGGCTTTCATCATTGCCTCCAGCATGGCTGCTGAAGGTTTTGTAAATGTATCTGATCGTAAATCTGTTATCATCTGACAAATGTAATTAAACCAGTTTTTATTTTAGCAGACAGGGTGATTATTTGAGATTTTTCGCCTGCTAATTTTTCTACTTCATCTGGGTTATAAATTTAATGAGTATTACAATGCTCTCTTGTTTTATTATTTTAGTTAATGATTCAGAGTGCAATTATTTTTAATATGTGGGTATCATTTATACAGCATTTTTCCATTTTTTAAGATTGTGCTATGAATTACAAGATTTGCATAGTACCTTTGCACACACTTTTTGAGTATAAATCAGCATTTTTTTCACAGGTTTGCAACTTTTTACTCAAAAATGTCGTCTAACTATTGTAATAATTTCAGAATATAATACCATATAATGAGGCAATTAAAAATAGCTACCCAGATAACCAACAGGGATTCGCAAGCGGTAGAAAAGTACCTACAGGAAATTTCAAAAATCTCTATGATTACTCCTGAAGAGGAAACCATTTTAGCACAAAAAATTAAAATGGGCGATCAGCGGGCATTAGACAAGTTGGTGCAGGCCAACCTAAGGTTTGTGGTATCCGTAGCAAAGCAATATCAACATCAGGGGCTTTCTCTTAGTGATTTAATTAATGAAGGAAATCTGGGTTTGATAAAAGCTGCACAGCGCTTTGATGAAACCAAAGGGTTTAAATTTATTTCTTATGCTGTATGGTGGATTCGTCAGTCTATATTGCAGGCTTTGGCAGAGCAGGGTAGGCTGGTACGTTTGCCACAAAATAAAATTGGCACATACAATAAAGCCAACAAAGCTTATATGGCTTTTGAGCAGGAGCATGAGAGGGAGCCTTCTACCGAAGAGCTGGCCGAATTGCTGGAAATGAGTGAAACAGAAATCAACAATATTTTTCAGAGCAATACAAGGCATACTTCTTTAGATGCACCTGTGCATGAAGCAGAAGATGTAGCAATGGGCGACCTTTTAAAAGGTGGTGCAGAAACGGATGAAGATGTAATGCACGACTCATTAAAAAATGAAATTCGCAGGGTTTTAAAATCATTAAGCCCAAGAGAAGCTGAGATTGTAAATGCATATTTTGGCCTGGATGGCGAAAATGGTGTTACCATTGAGCAAATTGGTCAAAAGTATGATCTTACTAAAGAGCGTATCCGCCAAATTAAAGAAAGAGCAATTAAGCGTTTGCAAAAAGCAAGATACAGCGGCGCTTTAAAAGCTTATTTAGGATAAACCTTATATTTTTTTTATATAAATTCCTCGGCCATGGTCGGGGAATTTTGTTTTTAATAAATACCCACCACACGGTATTGTCAACAGTATAACATCAAAATATTTTTGTACAAAGAATTTTTAAATTTTTTGTATGAAAAGAATTTACTTCTTATGGATACTTTTGTTATCCGCCCCATTTATTAAAGCCAATAATATTCAATTGGCAAATGTGTTACTCAATGGCCAAAATACCGGCAGCCAGTATTCCATCATTAATTTTGATGTAAGCTGGGAGAATAGCTGGCGTACCATCACCAACGAAACCAACTACGACGGTGCATGGATATTTGTAAAATTCAGAAAAAAAACAAGCAATACCTGGCAGCATGCAACCATTGATGCTTCTGGTGCAACAGCTCCCACTGGTTCAGTAATACAAACTTCAGCAGATGGAAAAGGTATCTGGATTTATCACACACTCCCCGGCGCTGATTTTACCGGCAATGTAAATTATACAGGAGCTAAAATACGTTGGGATTACGGAGTAGATGGTGTATTAAATACGGATAGTGTAGAAATAAGGGTCTTTGCTCTTGAAATGGTGTATATTCCACAAGGAGCCTATTTGCTTGGAAGTGGAGGTACAGAAGAAAATCATTTTATTGAAGGAAGTAAAACGACCCCGTATAATGTAACATCAGAAAGCGCAATTAATGTTGCAAATACTGCCGGTAATCTTTATTACAATGATGACAATGGATTAGGCGGAGACAGAGGTGGTCCGATACCAGCCAATTTTCCCAAAGGTTTCAAAGCCTTTTGGATTATGAAATATGAGTGTAGTCAACAACAGTATGTTGATTTTTTAAATAACCTGGATTTAGCACGTGCAAATAACCGTTATACCGGTATATATACAGGCACCCATCCAAACCTTGTTGCTCCTCAGCCAGAGAGAGCAGCAAATGCATTAAGTATAACAGATGAACTAGCTTTTGCCGATTGGGCAGGTATGCGCCCTTTTACAGAACTGGAATATGAAAAAGCATGTCGGGGATCAAACCAGGTTCCAATTCCAAACGAATATGCATGGGGAAATACAACAGCTGCAACTACCTCACTTGTTACCAATCTCGGTCTGGATAATGAAACAGCAAATAACGGTAATATAAATGCCGCAGGCGGGATGGGAACTCCTATACGTACCGGGATTTATGCAACTGCAACCAGCGATCGGCAACAAAGTGGCGGCACTTATTATGGCGTAATGGATATGAGTGGAAATGTAAACGAATTAACCATTAGCGTGGGCGCTACACAGGGCCGTGCATTTGTACCTAACCAGGGAGATGGAAACCTTGATGCCAGTGGTGATGCAAATGTAGCAAACTGGCCTGCAACTTCAAACGGTTATGCTTTGAGAGGAGGTTATTTTAATGATGCTGTGGCACAATGTAGATTATCTGAAAGATATTATGGATCTGTTAATACCACTTATACCAGTCGTTTAACTTATCTCGGTATAAGACTGGCCCGCACAGCAGAATAAAATTTATCCTTTCACCCAAAACAATTTTTATGAAATGGATAATAAAACAATCGCTGCTTTTGATGTCCTTATCTTTATGTTTTTTTGTTTCATTGGCACAAAATAATGCCATATTTAAAGGTGGCAATGCCGATGGCTGGAACTCACTTAATTATGTACAAGCAGGTTCTAATATTTTTAAAGGTGGCATTGCCGATGGCTGGAGTTCTCTTAATTATTTGCAGGCAGGCTCTAATATTTTTAAAGGAGGTGCTGGCAATGGATGGGATAGCAAAAATTATGTACAATCAAATGTTAGTATTTTTAGCGGTGGTAAAGCTGACGGCTGGGATAGCAAAAATTATGTGCAATCAAGTGTAAGCATTTTTAGCGGCGGAATAGGCGATGGCTGGGCTTCTAATTACAGGCCACAAGGCCCTCTGCCGGTTACACTTACCTATTTTACTGCAAGCAAGCTTAATGAAACTGCCTCAATATTAAAATGGCAAACTGCACAGGAGATAAATAATGACTATTTTGAAGTGCAAAGAAGTAATGACGCCATTAGCTTTTTACCCATTGGTAAAATTTTGGCAACAGGTAATTCTGCCATAGCCATTCAATACAGCTTTACTGATTACGACCCGCTTCCTGGCACTAACTATTACAGGTTAAAACAGGTAGATAGAGATGGCAAATTTATTCTTACGCCGGCAAGGCTTGTAAAGTTTGATATGGAAAATGCAACTCAGGTAAAATATTATCCCAATCCCACAAATGGACTGGTAAATATTGCTCTTGCTGATGGTATGCGTACTCAACCAAAAGTTATTAATATCTCCAATACACTTGGGGTAGTAGTAAACCAGTTAAGAATGGAAGCAGGTGGCCCGTCCATCATTACCATCGACCTTAGTCATTATGCAAAAGGTACTTATTTTATTCAGGTAAAAACATCTACCATCAATAGTACAGAAAGAATCATTTTGCAATAAATTTTTCTTCTTCATACACAAAAGAGGGCAGCTTTAGGGCTGCTCTTTTCTTTTGGTAATTAGCTAATTTTGTAAAATGAAGTATTGGTTATTTATCATGGCGATTTTTGTATTTGCCTCCTGCGAAAAAGATATTAATTTAAAATTACATGATACTACAGCACTTGTAGTAGTAGATGCTCAAATAGAAAATGATAAAGCTCCAATAGTAGTACTTACAAAAAGCTTTTCTTTTTTTTCAAGTATTAGCCCACAGTTATTAGATTCTTCTTTTATTCATAATGCAGATGTATTTATTTCAAATGGAGTACTCACTCACAAGTTAAAAGAATATAGTACAACCATTGCCCCCGGCTTGCATACGTTTTATTACAGCATAGACTCTGCAAACCTGGCTACAGCATTTAATGGTGAGCTAAACAAGCAGTATAGCCTGAAAATAATAACCGGCGGAAAAGAGTATCAATCTACTGTACTTATACCTGCATTGGCTACTTATCCTGATTCTATGTATTTTAAACAAGCGCCCAACAATCCTGATACCAATAAAAGAGTATTGTTTGTAAGAGCTACTGACCCTCCCGGCCTGGGAAACTATATAAGATATTTTACCAAAAAAAATAATGGCCCTTTTTTGCCTGGCGAAAACTCTGTGTATGATGATCAGGTAATAGATGGACATACTTACGATGTACAATTTCCGCAAGGGATAGACAGAAATAATAAGCCCAAGGCAGACAGTAATTTTTTTAAACGGGGCGATGTGGTAACTTTAAAATTTTGTAATATTTCTAAACCGGTATTTACTTTTTGGAGTAGCTGGGAGTTTGCCTATCAAAGTATTGGTAACCCATTTGCCCAACCAAATAAAGTATTGGGCAATATTAGTAATGGTGCATTGGGGGTTTTTAGCGGCTATGCAGCCTGGTACAAAACCGAAACCGTTCCATAAATTATTTTTATAGCAAATGCAATAATTATAAATTGAGTTATTTTCACCAAATTAAAATGAAACACAATTAAATGGAAAATAAAGTAGTAGAAAAAGTAAAATGTTTAATAATAGGCTCGGGGCCTGCAGGCTACACAGCAGCAATTTATGCATCACGTGCTAATCTAAAACCCTTGCTGTATCAAGGCATTCAGCCGGGAGGGCAGTTGACCATTACTACTGAAGTAGAAAACTACCCTGGCTATCCCGACGGGATACAAGGCCCTGAGATGATGCTGCATTTTGAAAAACAAGCCGCAAGAATGGGTACTGATATCCGCTATGGACTTGCTACAAAAGTAGATTTTTCGGGGCACCCGTTAAAAGTGGAAATAGATGAAGAAAAATGGATAGAGGCAGATTCAGTAATAATAAGTACAGGCGCTTCTGCTAAATGGTTAGGGCTTCCAAGTGAGCAAAGACTTAATGGATTTGGCGTAAGTGCATGTGCTGTATGCGATGGATTCTTTTTTAAAGGAAAAGAGGTGGCCATTGTAGGCGCAGGCGATACAGCAGCAGAAGAGGCATTGTATCTGTCTAAACTTTGTACTACTGTTCACATGATAGTACGTAAGGATGAAATGCGTGCCAGTAAAGTAATGCAAAAAAGAGTGCTTGATACGGCCAATATAAAAGTGTATTGGAATAGTCAAACCGATGAAGTGCTTGGCAGTAATAAAGTAGAAGCCATCAGGATAGTTAACAATAAAACCGGAGATAAATCAGAGATACCCGTTAGCGCTTTTTTTGTGGCAATCGGCCATCAGCCCAATAGCGATATTTTTAAAGGCTGGATAGATATGGATGAGGCTGGTTATATTAAAACTATTCCGGGTACTAGTAAAACCAATATTGCCGGGGTATTTGCCTCCGGCGATGTGCAGGATAAAACTTACAGGCAGGCGGTAACTGCTGCCGGAAGTGGTTGTATGGCTGCGCTAGATGCTGAAAGATACCTCGGAGAAAAAGGGTTTCATTAATTTGACATAAAAATGAAATTATTTTTTTGGGGAGAGAAAATTTATTTTCAATTAACTGCTTAGTAAAATTACAATGGTTACCATTCATCTCAATAATCTTAGGTTTTTTGCACATCATGGCGTACATGCAGAAGAAGCTATTATTGGAAATGATTTTGAAGTTTCGGTAGAAGTGGCTTTTGATGTACCCGAAAAAGTGCAATCACTTTCTGATACCGTAAATTATGTAAGTATTTATCAGGCAATAAAAAATACATTTATCCATCCGTCCAAACTACTTGAAACCCTTGCAGGCAATATTTGTGATGAAATATATAAAACTGATAACCGTATTAAAAATATTAACATTACCATTTACAAATTAAATCCTCCTATCCCTAATTTTATAGGAAATGTAGGCGTGTCATATTCCAAATGTTATTAATCTATGAAATCACTTTCTTGTATCCTTTTGTTTTTGTGCAGCATCAATTTTTCAAAATCACAGGATATAGTTTCTGTAATAAATGAAGCCAACAGGCTGGAAGCTATTCCGGATGAAAATGCAGCGTTTCAAAAATTTAAAGAAGCAGTAAGAATACAACCGGTTAATGTGTATGCTCTATCAAAATGTAGTGAGCTATGTAGCCGCATTGGTCATAGGCAAACAAATACTAAGTCACGGGATAGTTATTATCAGGCTGCTATTACCTATGCACAATCGGCTTTAAAAGTTTCGCCACAGAGCGATGATGCCAATGTAGCCATGGCCATAGCCGTAGGCAGGGTAGTGCTTATAAAAAGCGGGAAAGAAAAAATAAGTGCCGTAAAAGATATAAAAAAATATGCGGATATAGCTTTAAAAGCCAATCCTGATAATTTTAAGGCCTGGCATATTTTAGGAAAATGGAATTACGAAGTAAGTAACCTAAATATGATTGAAAGAGCTGCTGCAAAAGTTTTTTTCGGCGGCTTGCCCGATGCGTCTTTAAAAAATTCAATAGCTGATTATGAAAAAGCAAAAGCTTTAAGCCCGCAATTTATGCTCAACTATCTTGAGTTAGCCAAGGCTTATCATCGCAATGATGAAACCAAACTAGCGCTTGAGCAATTAAAAAAAGTATTAATATTACCGGCTAAAACTGAAGACGACCCTCGTATTAAAGCCGAAGCTCAACAATTGATAAAGGATTGGCAGTAATCACCGGGTGATGCAAATTTTATTTCCACTTATATAATTCAAGCCTATTTTCATTGGTTAATATTTACCTTCGGTAAAATTATTTATTTATGAAAATTCGGTTTTATTTTTTCTGCATTTTTATTTTAGCAGGATTTGCTGCTCTGTCACAAACTACTGATATCAACACAAAGTATGACCCACATGCTTTATTCTCTCCCTTATTTTATCCTGTGGGTAGTACCATTACCAGGTCGGCTACAGGAGAGCCTAATACAGGCTATTGGCAAAACAGGGCAGATTATCAAATCAATGTTTCTTTAAATGATTCCAGCAACGAAATAAAGGGCTCTGTATTGATTACCTATAAAAACAATAGTCCTCATTCCCTTCCTTTTTTGTGGTTGTATCTCGATCAGAATTTATTTAAAAATGACAGCCGTGGCCAGGCTCGTATGCCTGTAGGGCAAAGAAGCCGTTATGGTGATGCTGCCAGTCATTTTGAAGGAGGATTTAAACTTAGCGAGGTAAAAGTGGGTAATGAAAATGCTGATTATATTGTTTCTGATACCCGTATGCAAATTCGTTTACCCAAGGCCGTAAGGCCCGGAGGAGATGTTATAAAAATAAAAATCGATTACTCGTTTACGTTACCAAAGTATGGCGCAGACAGGTGCGGTATTTTAAGTACAAAAAACGGGGACATTTATGCAGTCGCACAGTGGTATCCTCGTATGTGTGTATTTGACGATGTAGAAGGATGGAATACCAATCCGTATTTAGGCCCCAGCGAATTTTATCTTGAGTACGGCGATTTTGACTTCAATATTACTGCACCTGCTTCTCACATTGTAGTAGCTAGTGGCGAATTGCAAAATCCTTTAGATGTACTTACACCTCTTCAATACAAAAGATGGCAACAGGCCAAAACCAGCGATAATACTGTAATGATTCGCACTGCCGATGAGGTAACAGACCCCGCATCGAGGCCCAAAGCAAAAACACTTACCTGGAAATTTAAAATGAATAATGCCAGAGATGTGTCATGGGCATCTTCTAAAGCATTTATTTGGGATGCAGCCAAAATAAATTTACCAGATGGCAAAAAAGCCCTGGCAGAAAGTGTGTACCCTGTAGAAGCAAAAGGAAATTCTAAATGGGGTAGAGCTACCGAATTTACCAAAGGAAGTATTGAAAATTATAGTAAAAGATGGTATCCTTATCCTTACCCTGTAGCTACAAATGTAGCCAGCAATGTAAGTGGTATGGAGTATCCGGGAATAGTTTTTTGTGGATCAAATGCAGGCGGTAAGGGCCTTTGGGGAGTTACAGACCACGAGTTTGGCCACACCTGGTTTCCCATGATAGTAGGAAGCAACGAAAGAAAATATGGCTGGATGGATGAAGGCTTTAATACTTTTATCAATTCTATTGCCGATAAAGATTTTAATAACGGCGAGTTTTATAAAGACAATTCCGATAAATCTAATATTGTACAGTATCTATTTGGCCCCGGTAGCGAAAGTATTTTTAATACACCCGATGCTATGAAAGAAATGAATATTGGTGCTACTTTATATTACAAACCGGGGTATGGTTTAGAGTTATTACGCAATCATATTTTGGGACCCGACAGGTTTGATTATGCCTTTAGAGAATACATAAGAAGATGGGCGTTTAAACATCCTACTCCATGGGATTTTTTTCATACAATGGATAATGCTGCAGGCGAAGAACTAAGTTGGTTTTGGAAAGGCTGGTTTATAGAAAATTATAAACTCGACCAGGGCATATCGGCTGTAACTTATGATAAAAACAACCCATCAAACGGAGCTATTGTAACCCTGGTAAACCTTGACCAGATGGCAATGCCGGTATTATTGAGTTATGAAACCAAATCGGGTATAAAAGGCAAAGTAGAATACCCAGTAGAAATTTGGAACAATACGGCAGAGTTTAAGGTAAAGCTTGATACTCATGAAGAATTGAAATCGGTAACCATTGATGAAGACCATCAGTTTCCCGATATGAATGAGGCTAATAATAAATGGGTAGGAAATTAATGAAATGAGGGCTGAATTTTTCAGCCCTTTTTTTATTTACTGATTGAAAAAAAACCTGTACGTTTGAATGAAATACTTTAAAGGCATTGCATGAAACATTTTAAATTTTATAGTAAAAAAGATATTTTATCTCTTACCAAAGTGCGCCGGTTTGAAACCAAATTGGGCGAAAGGGTACAGTATTTAAAAAATGAAGGAGAGTGGCCCGATGTACTTCAGCAGTCATCGGCAAAATATGTATTGTTGGGCATCCCCGAAGATATTGGTATTAAAGCAAATTATGGAATAGGAGGGGCTGATACTAACTGGTATCCTTTTTTACATTCATTTTTAAATATTCAAAGCAATGATTTTTTTACAGGAGACGAAGTACTGCTGTTGGGGCATTTCGACTTTGGGGACCTTAAATATTTAATAGAAAACAATGCGTATAACCAGGATGAATTGATAGATGCATATCGCCATGCAGTAAATATTATTGATGAGGAGGTAGAAAAATTAATTAAAGCAATAGCCTCATTAAAAAAAATACCCATTGTTATTGGCGGAGGCCACAACAATGCATATCCAATAATAAAAGGAGTAGCAAAAGGTTTGCATAAAACAGGGGTATTGCCGCTGGCACAAATTAATTGTATCAATTTAGATGCACATTCAGATTACAGAACAATGGAAGGCAGGCATAGTGGCAATAGTTTTAGATATGCAGAGGCTGATGGTTATTTAGGAAAATACTACATACTTGGGCTTCATGAAAATTATGTACAACAAAATGTGCTTACAGATATTCATGCAAATCCCTTTGTGCAATTCTGTACTTACGAAGATATTTTTATTCATGAAAAGAAAAATTTTATACAGTCAATAGCCCATGCAACCGGCTATACTGAAGATACTTATACAGGCATAGAGATGGATATGGATAGCATACAGCATACATTGAGTAGCGCTCGAACACCTGCTGGTATCACTTCTTTGCATGCAAGGCAATATATTAATTTTGCAGCTACTGATTGTAAAGTAGCATACCTCCATATTGGAGAAGCAGCCTGTCAGCTTAGCGATGGGGTAAAAGATGATATTACCGGTAAGTTAATCTCTTATTTAGTAAGTGATTTTGTAAAGGCAAATTCACAAATTTAAAGTAGCCTGTGTTTAAATAGAATCGCCTTCCTGCCTGCTTAATATGTGGCGATATTTATTAAATATTCCGTTTTTTGTTACAAAACCTAAGTACTGGTTATTTTCATCTGTTACGGGCAATATTCTTGTATCCATACTGTCCATCACTTGCATTACTTTATACAGGGGTGTTTGTACATTTATGATTTTAGATGCAGGCTGAGAAATATCTTTAATGAATCGTTGTTGATCTTCTTTCTTGTCGCTAATGAGATATTCAAGCAATTGATCGGTGTACATAATACCTTTAAGTTCTCCATCCTGGCCCACTACCGGAAAAACATTTCGTTGGGTATGAATAATTTCATTGCTTCGGCTCAAAAGCGTATCATCGGGGCGGAGTATTACAAAATCTTTTTCAATCAGGTATTTCAATTTTAATTTTCTTAAAACATTGTAATCTTTATTTTGCTGCGATATAAGTGTGCCTTCATCTGCCAGGATACGTGTATAAATGGAGTATTTATTAATTCCTTTATTGATAAAATACGAAATGGCTGATACAATCATTAGCGGCACCATCAATACATAGCCACCTGTAATTTCTGCTGCTAAAAATACTCCTGTTAAGGGTGCATGCATTACACCACTTATAGATGCTGCCATACCGGCAATAATAAAATTGGTAATATTAAGATGTGCCAGTCCGCTTATATTAAGTGTATATGCAAACACAAAACCCAAAAGCCCTCCTACCACTACACTTGGGCCAAACATGCCACCATTGCCTCCGCTGCTCATGGTAATAATGCAGGCAAATGTTTTACCCACTAAGGATACAAATGCAAACAAAACCAGTAACCATGCTACATTTTGATACTTAGCAAAAAAACTATTGGCAAGTAAAGACTGATAATTGCCATCAAGCAATTTTTGGATGGTAATATATCCTTCACCATACAATGCCGGCATTACTGCTATCAAAATACCCAACATAATTCCTCCAATCAATACTTTATTATACCGGTTTTTTATTTTATGAAATTGTTTGTGTATATAAGTATTGAGTGAAGCAAAATAAACTGAATACAGTCCTACAATGGTTCCAAAAACAATATAGAACCAAAATGCATCAATGGTCCAGCCCCTGGTTACTAATATAAAAAGAGGTTCTTTATAAATAAATTGTGATACTACAGAAGCAATTGCTGACGACATTAAAAGGGGAATTACAGCCGGGATGCTAAATTCCGGAAGCATTACTTCTATGGCAAAAATCATCCCGGCAACCGGGCTGTTAAATGCACCTGAAATACCTGCTGCGCCTCCACATGCTAATAATAAAGTAACCTCCCTGTAATTTAAGCCAAAAAAACGCCCAATATTAGAACCTATTGAAGCGCCACTTGCCACAGCAGGAGCTTCCAGCCCTGCAGAGCCTCCCAGCCCCACCGTTAGCGCACTCGAAATTATTTGAGAATAAATATTGTGAAATTCCAACCGGCTGTTGCCATGCGACACCTGGTATAAAATGGGAGGGATTCCATGCTGAAATTTTGTACGCCTGATAAATGTGCGTATATACAATACTGTTAGAAAAATACCAATAAGCGGAAAAAAGAAATAAAGGTAAAATTTATATTTCCAGGTAAAATCATTTTGTAAAAAACTGGCTACAGAATGTGTAAGTTCTTTTAAAAGCGAAGAAGCAATACCCCCAAAAGCGCCAACAACCATCGCAGCTAAAATAAGAAAATTGGTATTTGAAATTTTTTGCTTGCGCCATTCATTAAAGTTGCCCAGGTATTTTAAGAACTTTTTTCGCATTAAGAATTACTCTAACATCAGGATGATTAAAAGAAAAGTACTATGGTATTTAAAAATTGTACTTTAAAACACAAAAATAAAATTTTATCTCTTATATCCCAGCTAAAAAACAATATGATGTATAATATTCAAAAAAAAGCCGATTTTTTAAAACCGGCTTTTTAATTAGTTACTCTGCTGACAGATATTGTGCATAAGCATATCCTTCTTCACCATCATCTGTACGCACCAACCACCATTGGTCGTTGCTCTTATTTACCAAAGTAATGGTTTCGCCATGTGCAGCTTTACCTACAATGGGCTGGTCGGTACCTGGCCCTTTTCTTATATTGAGGTTACTGCTTTCGGTTACTACTTTTACTTTAGTTACCGCAGCATCCATGGCTACATTAATATTCAATATCAAATCGCCCCCTGCAAAATTGGGGTCAATTTCTCCATATTTTGCCCACAATGCATCTTTTACCGCACCTGTAGGGGCTGTGCCATCAATGTATAAAACACCATCTTGTTCTCTTACAGAAAGGTTGGTAACGCCTGAAGCTGTAGCCTCATCTGTAAGGGGTTTATATTTATCTTGTAATGCCATAATTTGTTTCCTCCGGTTTTATTTTACAGTTAATTTGTTATCAATTTTTTTAGGATGCAATCCGTTTAATGCCATCATTAATTTAGGCAGTTTCGATTTTTCAATAGTACCTGTTAAGGTTACTACACCGTCAGCTACAGCAGCAGTAACAGTTGAAAAATCTTTTGTAGCATCTTTTACAGCGCTGGTCAATGCATCATCGGCAGCTACTACTACAGGAGCAGGGGCTACTTCGGGTGCAGGAAGCGTTTCGTTATTTACTACATCTTTAACACCTTTTACAGCTTTTGCTTTTTCTGCACTGGCTGCTTTGGTGGCATCATCTTTTACTTCTCCACTCAGCGTAGCCACACCTTCATTTACCATTACAGATACATTGGCTGTAGCCGGGTCGTCTTTTAAGCTTTTTTCAATAGAGGCTTTAATGTCTGCATCTTTTGGTTTGCAACTTGTAAAACCAATCGCAGTTACAAGTACCATTGCAGGCAACACTTTCAAAATTTTCATTTCTAATTTTTTTATTGATAGAATACAATTAACACTTCAAATATAATACTCCTTAAGCATATTTCGGAAATGTTTTTATGGGGAGTATATATGATTTTTTCAACAAGATATTATTGAAGAAACCAGCCGGTATTCATTTATGTTTTCTTTTTCAGGATGTTTTTCTTTAGCATATCTTTTATAATTTTTTTGCTATAATCATTAGCAAGCGAAGTAAATGAAGAAGGGTCAAATGAGCTTGATTGTACAGAATATTTAAGATCGCTGGTGCGTAACCCATATAAATTTGACTCTAAATAAAAATTGGTAGAATGGGTGTAATACCCGGGCTGATATACTCTGTCATACACTGTAGAATAGTATCTTCCAAACCTCACAAGGCCAACAGGCGAATAAGTTACATTGCCAGGAGTATAATTTCTCTGGCTCGTCTTATCAAGGAGCGTAGTGGTTAATACAGCATCAAAGCCACTTGATTTTAATTCATCAGCTATATCATCTTCTTTTACTTTAGCAAAAGCTTTTGGGCCATACATGGCTAAAGCCGATACGGCATTATACCCAATGGAATTTAATTGTGCTACAATTTTATTCTCAATTGTTTGCCTCATTACCCTGTTTTTCTGATTAAAAATTCCGTACACTATTATTTTATTAAATGTATTATTTACGGCATCATCAGCCTGCCAGGATGAAGTAACTTTTGTACTATTACACGATATTAGCAACATCAATAATACCGGGGCGAATATTTTTAGCTTTTTCATGATCTTCCTTTTTCTTTCAATATTGCAAATCACATTCCATTGATTATAATTTTATTGTTAATAAATAAAAAGAGGTATCCTTTTGTCAGGATTAGTTTATACACAACAGGTTAAAAACCTTCCACTAATTATAAAGTGCCATTTAATTATATTTGCCACACTTCGCAAACACTAAAAAAATTAGTAAATTGCGTCAATTTTAAAAAAACAGAAAAAATTACTTGCAGTAATATAGTTTTTAGGAACTATAGAAATTAGACTTTACTTATGGCAGAAAAAGACTTATTTGATTATACAGAAGAAAATATTAGAAGCCTTGAGTGGCAGGAGCATATTAGAATTAGGCCCGGGATGTATATCGGAAAATTAGGCGATGGCAGCAGCCCGGACGATGGTATTTATGTATTGCTAAAAGAAGTGATTGATAATTGTATTGATGAGCATACCATGGGGTTTGGTAAGCATGTAGATGTAAAAATTGAAGACAGGAAAATAACTGTTAGAGATTATGGAAGGGGCATACCTTTGGGCAAAGTGGTAGATGTGGTGAGTAAAATGAATACCGGGGCAAAATACGATAGCAAGGCATTTCAAAAAAGTGTGGGCCTTAATGGGGTAGGTACCAAAGCCGTAAATGCTTTAAGCAAATATTTTAAAGTAACGGCATTTAGAGAAGGTAAAGAAAAAATGGCTGAATTTGAAAGAGGTATTTTACAAAAAGAACATAAAGAAACCGCTACCAAAGAAGAAAATGGTACAGAGGTAACTTTTGTGCCGGACGAAACTATTTTTAAAAACTTTCATTTTGTACAGGAATATTTAGACAACCAGTTTTGGAATTACTGTTACCTGAATGCAGGGCTGGTAATGAATCTCAACAACAAAAAATACGTAAGCAAAAACGGTTTGCTTGATTTGCTGCAACGCAAAACAAATGAAGATGAGGTTAGGTACCCCATTATTCACCTTAAAGGAGAAGATATAGAAATAGCCTTAACGCATGAAAACGCCTATGGAGAAGAGTATTATAGCTTTGTGAATGGCCAGTTTACCACACAGGGAGGCACTCATCTAGCAGCGTTTAGAGAAGGCTATGTAAAGACCATTCGGGAGTTTTATAAAAAAGATTATGATGCAGCCGACATACGGGGAAGTATATGCGCTGCCATTTCTGTAAGGGTGCAGGAGCCTGTATTTGAAAGCCAAACAAAAACCAAACTTGGTTCGCAGTCAGTATACGAAGGCGGCCCAAGTATGAAAAATTTTATAGGAGATTTTTTAGGCAAAGAGCTCAACAATTTTTTGCATCGTAATACGGCTGTAGCCGAAGCCTTAAAAAAACGAATTGAGCAAAATGAAAGAGAGCGTAAAGAACTTGCCGGCATAAAAAAACTGGCCAACGAAAGAGCAAAAAAAGCCAACCTTCATAATAAAAAACTAAGAGATTGCAAATTTCATTACAATGATGAAGCTACCGGCAAAGACAAAGAAAATGTATTAGAAAAACAAAAAGAAAGTACCATTTTTATTACTGAAGGCGATAGCGCCAGCGGCTCTATTACCAAGGCTCGTAATGTAAATACCCAGGCTGTATTTAGCCTGAGAGGAAAACCATTAAACAGCTTTGGGCTTACTAAAAAAATTGTGTACGAAAATGAAGAATTTAATTTATTGCAACATGCATTAAATATTGAAGAAGGGTATGAAGGGTTGCGATATAATAATATTGTAGTGGCCACGGATGCCGATGTGGATGGGATGCATATCAGGCTGTTATTAATGACATTTTTTCTTCAATTTTTTCCCGACCTGGTAAAAAACCAACACGTTTATATTTTAGAAACCCCATTATTTAGAGTACGCAATAAGCAGGAAACCATTTACTGCTATGATGAAGCAGAAAAACAAGAAGCCATAAAAAAACTGGGAGCAAAGCCTGAAATTACAAGGTTTAAAGGTTTGGGAGAAATCAGCCCCGATGAGTTTAGCAGGTTTATAGGCACAGAAATGAAACTTCAACCCGTTATAATGGAGCAGGGTGAGCATGTACAAAATTTATTGGAATACTATATGGGTAAAAATACACCCAGCCGGCAGGATTTTATTATTGATAATTTAAAAGTAGAGCAAGACCTAGTAGATGTAAAATAATAAACTGGTTCAGTTCATCTGCCAACAGTTATTTTCCAAAAAAAAGTACTATTAAAAGTAAAGTTTTTTAATGTTTGAATTTCACCAGGATAAAAGAAAATATTTTGAGATAAACATTGCCAATGTTGAGAAATATATTTTGCCCTTTATTGAAGAAAAAATTGCCATCAATCCGGGAATGCGTGTATTGGAAATAGGATGTGGCGAAGGCGGAGTGCTAAAAGCCTTTTTAGACCGGGGCATGGTGGGGGTAGGAGTAGAGCTTGATGAAGTAAGACTGAAAGATGCCCGTAATTGGCTTGCTACAGAAATAGAAGAAGGCAAAGTAAAATTTATTTCTAAAAATATTTATGATACAGATGTGGTAAAAGATTTGGGTGGGCGATTTGATATTATCGTTTTAAAAGATGTGATAGAGCATATTTACGATCAGCCTAAATTAATGGCGTATATGCAGAGTTTCCTAAATGAAAAAGGAGTAATCTTTTTTGGGTTTCCGCCATGGCAAATGCCCCTGGGTGGGCACCAGCAAATATTAAAAAATAAATGGCTGTCAAAATTGCCCTATTATCATTTACTTCCAATGCCCATTTATAAAAAAATTTTAAAGATGGCAAAAGAAAATGTGCAGGAGATGGTTGAAATAAAAGAAACGGGTATTTCAATAGAGCAATTTGAAAAAATTACAAAAGAAACAGGGTATGAAGTAATTAATAAAAAACATTATCTCATCAACCCGATTTATCAATATAAATTTGGATGGAAACCCAAAGAACAATTCAGGTTGGTAAAAAATATGAAATGGGTTAGAAATTTTTTTACTACCTGTGTATATTATTTAATCACAAAAAAATAAAAATCAGACCGCTATTTGCAGGCTGTTTGCAACAATTACAGTATGATACATATCGTTTTTAATGAGGAAGATGTAAAAAAAATTAAGGAGGCCATAACTTTGGACGACACAATGGCTGGCGAAGTAATTCAAATAAAAGACGACTACGCAGTAGGCCCGTTAATGAATATTTACATTGGCGAGGGGATTGAAGCAAGAAAGCAATGGTGGAGAGAAGTGCTTGCCGGTGGCGATTATGACGGAAAGGTAGATACTGGCGAAGTAGATGATTATAAAACGGCAGCAGAGCTTGTAGGTGGCATGAGAAGAAATGAAGAAGAAATTATTTGGATTTGGGCAGCGCAAAATAAGCATGATGTGTGCGGATACTATTGGTTGCTGCAATACATGAAAGAGTTTCAGGGCAGGGTTTTTATCCTGTATCTCAATAACCTGCCATTTATAAATGAAAAAGGAAATATTTTTTATCCAAACTGGTTGAGTGAAATACCTGCAAAAGAGTTTTTGAAAGCTAAAAAACTTGCCCGGGAAATTACCTTAAGCGAATTTGAAGTTGACCCGGATGAATGGCAAAAACTTTGCAATGAAAACAAAGGAGTGCGCCTGCTGGAAGGGGGCAAAAAACTAGTGCAGGAAGATTATGATTTTTACGATGCAGAGTTAAAAAAAATGCTCACTGGCGATTGGCAAAAGGCATCTAAAGTGATACAACATTTTTTAAGCAAAGCTAAACATACTACCGGCGATGCATACCTGCTGTGGAGGCTAAAAACCTTGCTGGCAATGGAAATGTTTGATGTACAGGGCAAAGTTGGAAATATGAAAGATTTTGAAGTGAAAATAAAAACTGCCTGATTGCTTGCATGAAGAATCTTTTGAAAATTGAGGAGATAATATTGATAGCTGTAGCTTTGTATGGATTGTATTTTTTGGCTACTCAGGCTTGTATAGGTTATTGGGCTTGGGCCTTAAATATAAAAAAGGGTTTACATTCACACACTTAAAAAAATAGGCAACTATAATGGAAATTAAAGGCATACACCATATAGCCATACTAACAGACAGGTATGAGCGCAGCAAAATTTTTTATACTGATGTTCTCGGTTTTAAAATTATTGCAGAAACGTATAGAGAAGAGAGGGACTCTTACAAACTGGATTTATCTGTAAATGGCTTGTTTCAGATAGAGCTTTTTTCTTTTCCGGATTATAAGGAAAGGGCTACTTACCCTGAGGCCAAAGGCTTGCGCCACCTTGCTTTTAGCGTAGAAAACCTGGATGAAGCTGTGAGTGAATTAATGGCAAAAAACGTAGATGTTCAAAGCATTAGAACCGATGAGGTTACCGGCAAAAGATTTTGCTTTTTTTATGACCCCAATGGCCAGCCTTTAGAGTTATACGAAATTTAATTAAAATAAATACTTAGCCACACCATGCCCTGTGGCAAAAAATATTATGGCAAAAAAAGAAACAGAAGAATATAAACATAGTGATACAGGAGTAAGCGGTCAATACAAAACCTGGTTTTTAGACTATGCCAGTTATGTAATATTAGAACGGGCCGTGCCTGCAATAGAAGATGGGTTAAAACCTGTGCAGCGACGCATTTTGCATGCAATGAAAGAAATGGATGATGGCCGTTTTAATAAGGTTGCAAATATTATTGGGCAAAGTATGCAATACCATCCGCATGGCGATGCCAGTATTGGCGATGCTTTGGTAAATATGGGCCAAAAAGATTTGTTGATAGAAACCCAGGGAAACTGGGGCGATGTGCGTACAGGCGATGAAGCAGCCGCAGCCCGGTACATTGAGGCTAGGCTGAGTAAATTTGCATTGGACGTGGCATTTAATGCTAAAACCACTCACTGGCAATTGAGCTACGATGGCCGCAAAAATGAGCCGGTAACCTTGCCCATGAAATTTCCATTATTGCTGGCACAGGGCGCCGAAGGTATTGCTGTAGGCCTTGCTACTAAAATACTTCCTCATAATTTTTGTGAGCTTATAGAAGCATCTATCAAATACCTGAGAGGTAAAAAATTTGAAATACTGCCCGATTTTCAAACCGGGGGAACCATGGATGCCAGTAATTATAATGAAGGCAAACGTGGAGGCAAAATAAGGGTAAGGGCAATTATAGAAGAACTGGATAAAAAAACACTGATCATCAAAAGCGTTCCCTTTGCTGTTACTACCACCCAACTGATGGAAAGCATTGTAAAAGCTAATGACCAGGGCAAAATAAAAATAAAAAAAGTAACCGACCATACTGCTGCCGATGTAGAAATTTTTGTGGAATTAGCTACAGGCATATCACCGGATATCACTATTGATGCACTCTATGCCTTTACTGATTGCGAAGTAAGCATATCGCCCAATGCCTGCGTAATTGTTGATAAAAAGCCGCAATTTTTAAGTGTACAGGATTTATTAAAAGCCGCTACTGACCATACCCGGGAATTGCTAAAAAAAGAATTGGAAATAAAGCTGGCAGAGCTTCAGGAAAAATGGCACTATACTTCTCTGGAAAAAATATTTTTTGAAGAAAAAATTTATAAAGAGCTTGAAAAAAAGCATGAAACCTGGGATAAAGTACTGGAGTCTATTGATAAAGCTTTTAACCCCTTTAAAAAATTACTGAAAAGGGATATTACCCGTGATGACATCATTAAGCTTACGGAAAAGCCTGTACGAAGAATTTATAAATTAGACATTGATGAACTAAATGATCAAATTAAAAATCTGGAGGCAGACATTAAACAAGTAAAACACGACCTGGCCAACCTGGTAGATTTTGCTGTAGCTTATTTTGAAAACCTTCTGAAAAAATATGGAAAAGGGCGTGAGAGAAAAACTGAAGTGAAACAATTTGATGTAATTCAGGCTAAAACAGTAGCGATTGCTAATATTAAACTATATGCAAACTATGCTGATGGTTTTATTGGTACAGGATTAAAGAAAGACGAATTTATAACGGAAGTATCGGAGCTTGATGATGTAATTGCATTTACTAAGGGCGGCATGATGAAGGTGGTACGAGTGGCAGATAAAATTTTTATAGGGAAAGATATTTTGCATGTGGCAGTGTTTTTAAAGAGCGATGACAGAACCACTTACAACATGATTTATGTAGATGGTAAATCGGGGATTAGTTATGCCAAAAGATTTAATGTAACAGGGGTTACAAGAGATAAAGAATACGATCTTACCAAGGGTGCTGAAAAAAGCAGGGTGCATTATTTTACCTCCAATGCAAATGGTGAGGCCGAAGTAGTAAAAATTATTTTGAGCCCCAACTGTAGCGCTAAGAAGAAAGAGCTTGAATTTTATTTTGAAGAACTTGAAATAAAAGGCAGGGGAAGCATTGGCAACCAGGTTACCAAGTATCCAATTAAGTCTGTTAAGTTTAAGGAAGCCGGAAAATCAACTTTGGATGCTAAGAAATTTTGGTTTGATAATAAATTTGGCAGGTTAAATACAGAAGAAAAAGGAGAATACCTCGGCAAGTTTGAGGCAGAAGACAGGATACTGGTAATTTATGAAGATGGTAATTATGAGATAGTGGATCAGGAACTGACACAAAGGTTTGAGCCTGATAAAATATTGTTGTTAGAGAAGTATGATGCTGATAAAATAATAACGGCTGTGTACCTCGATCAGGATAAACTGCAATACAATATTAAACGCTTTAAAATAGAAACAACTACTTTGCACAGCAGGTTTTATTTTATAAAAGAAGGTAAAGATAACCGCTTAGAAACCGTAACTACCGAACCTAATCCCATACTGAAAGTGCAAACAGGAAGAGGGCAACAGGTAAGCAGTGCTAAGTTTAAAGTAGATAAACTAGTGGAAGTAATGGGCTGGAAAGCTATAGGTACCAAGCTGGTTGATTTTAGCAAATCGGTAGAGATGGAGTGGGAGATAAAGGAGGAAAAAAGCGGACAAGGGGAGCTGTTTGAATAAGGTTGAAGGAGAATTGCATACTGCATTTTGCGTGAGGGATAGAAGTGGAAAGCCCGGAACGAAGCATAGCGTTTGTGCGTTGGCGTGAGGACTTGTAACGGATAGCCCGGCCTTTGGCACGCCCTTTTGAATGTATAAAAAAAAGCCCAGTTTTTAATTGGGCTTTTTTTTATAAGTTAGGTATAGTTTTAATTATTGCTTTGCACGCCATCTACTTTTATAACCTGATACCATATTTCACCATTGTCCTGCACTACGGGTTTGTATTGTACGCCATCTACTTTGTAAAATGTTTCGCCATCGATGGTGAGGGTTTCGTACCCTTCAGGAATGCTCTCTACTACTGCGCCTAATGGGGGTTGTACTACTTTGTAATTATTGGTAGAAGTTTCATCGTAATAAGTACCATTGTAATAATAATAAGGGTAATCATTTACATAAATTCTTCTGTAACCAAATGGCAATGTATTGATAAAAATTCCGAAAGGCGGAGTACATACAATGTAAGAGCTAAGGTATGGGCGGTAATAAATACCATTGTAATACCGGTATCCATAGCCTCCGTAATTTAGTGAAGTATATCCGTAAGGAAATACATCTATAATAGTATTAACCCTTGGGAAATAATAGTGGTTGTACCTCCAACTTGGGTTATAGGCATTATACACAGGGCGGTAATTGTTAAAAGATACCTGTTTACCGTAAGTGTAATTGTTTACCGTTTTATTGTAAATATTTGTTTTATTGATGGTAGTGTTTTTTGTGTAAGATGTGTTATCGTTATTTACAATTTTACGATTGGGCCTTTGGTTGTTAGCATTATTATTGTTTACAATAGCTGCTGTGTTATTGTTCTGTATGGGCCTATTGGCCTGTGGTACAGGAGCGGGTTTGTTATTTTGTATGGTTGTAGTAGCCCGGTTATCGTTTTGTAATACATGAGCAGGCTTGTAATTGCGTTGTTCCATTCTTGGAGGGCGCTGCACCTCATAGTTTCTATTTGAATTTTGATGAAAACTGCGATTGTCATTTATAGTACGGCTGGCAGCATAATTTCCGTTATGCCCTCCGTCAAAATTTCCAGGGGAGTAACTTCTTTCGTGTTTGCCTCCACCATCTTTGAAACCGCCATGACCTTGTGCAAAACTTTGAACAGAAAGCAAAGCGCCGAAAGCAGCTAAAACTACATAAAAGTAGTTTTTTGGGGAGCTTAAATTATTTTTCATTGACTTTAAGTTTTAGAATGAATTGTATTATTTGTAAATAAGACAATCTAATATACCCAAAGTTAATACCATAAAAACGTTTTCACAGAACAATAACAAATGCTTATAAAAGAGTATGTTAAGCCCTATTCCAACTCAATTATTTGTTCAAATAGCTGCTCGTAGGTTTTATTGGCTTCAAGGAGCGCTGCTGTGGCTTTTTGATATTCTTTTTCTGCAGCAATAAATTTATTTTTATCGTTATATATTTCCGGTAGCGCCATGCTGTTTTCTAATTCGTTCTTGGTTTTATTTAACACTACTAGTTTTTCTTCCAGTTGCCTGAACTGGTTTTTTATTTTTTGCAATTCTTTGCTCTGGTTGTTTTTTGCAGGATTGGTTTGCTGGCTTTTTTCGGGTGTTGCTGCTGGTTTTTCATTTTTTAAATTAGCTTTTTCATTTTTAATAATTTCGGCAGCATCTTTTGCCCTGCGTTCTTTCCAGCTTTCCCATTCGGCATAGGTGCCTTTAAACTCTCTTATTTTGTGATCTTCAATTTCCCAGATTTTATTGGCAAGCCGGCTAATAAAATATCGGTCGTGACTTACTAAAATTAGGCTGCCTTCATATTTGTTAAGAGCCTCTACAAGCAAATCTACAGAGTGTATATCCAAATGGTTTGTAGGTTCATCCAGCATTAAGAAGTTGGCCTTGCTTGCTATGGTTTTGGCTAATGCTACCCTTGCTTTTTCGCCACCGCTCAATACTTTTATTTTCTTTTCTACTGCATCTCCGCTAAAGAGGAAGGCGCCTAATAGGCTTCTAAGTTCGAGATCGTTTTTTCCGCTGCCTGCATCTTTTAATTCTTCCAGCACATCATTATTCATATTCAATGCTTCTAACTGGTGCTGGGCATAAAATGATTCTATTACATTGTGCCCCCATTCTCTTTGGCCTTCAAAAGGCTCTGTACCGGCAATGATTCTAAGCATGGTAGATTTTCCCTTTCCATTTGCGCCTATCAATGCAATTTTATCTCCACGGTCTATTTCAGCACCTGTATTTTCTACTATTTGTACATCTTTAAAGCTTTTGCTAACATGCTTGAGCGTACAAATAATTTTGCCGGGCTGTTTTTCTACCGCAAAATTAATTTTCATATTGGGGCGCTCCAGGTTTACATCTTCAATGCGTTCTAATTTATCTAACCTTTTTACAATACTCTGTGCCTGTGCAGCTTTGCTGGCTTTGGCTTTAAAGCGCTCTACAAATCTCTCCTGCTGGCGAATGTAATCCTGCTGGTTATCATAAGCCTTCTTCTGCATATCTATCCTGAGGGCTTTTTCTGTTTCGTAATAAGAGTAATTGCCCGTATAAAAATGTAGCTCCTGCTGGTAAAGCTCTACAATTTTAGTTACCATTCTGTCTAAGAAAAAACGGTCGTGCGATACAATTACTACTGCGCCCTGGTAATGTTGCAAATATTTTTCAAGCCACTCAATGCTTGGAAGGTCAAGGTGGTTAGTAGGCTCATCCATCAATAATACATCGGGATGCTGCAATATCATTTTAGCAAGCAGCACACGCATACGCCAACCACCACTAAAATTTTTATAGGGTTTATGTAAATCTGCATTGCTAAATCCAAGCCCCTGTAGTATTTCCTCGGTTTTATGATGAATGCTATAGCCATCTAATACATCCATCTCATGCAATAAATCTGCATATTTATTGGCAAGCCCTTCATCGCCTGTTTTCTCTAATTCTTTACCTACTTCTTCCATTTCTTTTTCCAATTGCTTTACTCTTTCAAAAGCACCCAATGCCACTTCTAAGATGGAGTCTTCGGTATCAAATCCTAATAAATCCTGGTGCAAAAATCCAATGCTGGTTTCCCTGCCTTTTTCTACACTTCCTTTTGCAGGGGAGTATTGCCCGGTAAGTACTTTTAGCAGGGTTGATTTACCGGTACCATTATATCCAATCAGCCCAATGCGCTCATTGGGTTGTATATGCCAGGTTGCATCTTCTACAATCGTTCTGGCGCCAAACTCAAAGGTTACATTTTGTAAACCTAATAACATACTTTAATTTTTTTGCAAAAGTAATTGAAATGCTAAACTTATTTTCAGATTAAATGTTTTCATTTATGGGGAAACATGTTTACAAATTGCTCTTTCATTCATTAGATGCCTAAGTTTCTACCAACTTAATTTTTTGCAAAAGAATTTAATAAAGCAATGCAGTTACACGGAGAATGGTTACTAAGCAGTAAATTTGCACCTAAAACTTTTCTGAAAACATGAAAAAAATTATCCTTTTAATTGTTGTGCTTTTAGCGGCTTTTAGTTTTTATTGGTTTAAGCTTCGTTCCAAATCATCGGGGCCTCAGGAGCCCAAACCAGCGCCCATGCTGGTAAAAAAGCATTCGGACTCATTTAACAAAACCATTAACAATGTGGTTGCTAATTACCTGGAATTAAAAGATGCATTTGTAGAAGCTGATACTGCCGCTGTAAAATCAAAAGTTTCTGCTTTTTTAACTTCGCTCAACCAGGTAGATACCATAGAATTGAAAAAAGACACTTCGCTTGTTTTTGAAACTGTAATGGCTACCATTGGAGATATAAAATCTAATGCAGAATCGCTGCAGAAGCAAACAGATATTACTGAAATGCGTAGAGATTTTAGCAGCCTTACTGATGTAATGTATCCTACTTTTTTTATTGCTATAAAATATGAAGGCCCCAAGCTTTATCTTGATAATTGCCCAATGGCTTTTAGTGATAGTATTCCTGCCAATTGGATAAGCAGTAGCGCAGAAATAATAAACCCGTACCTCGGAAAAAAGCACCCAAAATACCATGCCGGTATGTTAGGCTGCGGAGAAATAAAAGATTCAATAGAAGCTAAATAGTTAATGTACCTGCTAACCATCTTTTACAAATGAAAAGGTATTTGATAATATTACTACTGCAATTCATTTGTGTGGGTTTGTATGCTCAAAATTTTACCATTAGCGGTTATGTAAAAGATGCTGCTACCGGCGAAACAATTATTGGCGCCAGCATTTCTACAAATATTGGAAGAGGGATAAGCTCAAATCAATATGGCTTCTATTCACTTACAATTTCAAAAAAATCATTCAAAATTATATGCACCCATGTAGGCTATAAACCTAAGCAGGTTAATATTATGCTGAGCCATGATACGGTATTGAATATTTTTATGGAAAGCGGTGTAGCCTTATCTGATGCCGTAGTTGTAACGGCAAATAAAAGATATAATAATATTAAAACAGCCCAGATGGGCAAGGTTAGCCTGCCCATTGAGCAAATAAAATCCGTCCCTGCATTTTTGGGCGAAGTAGATTTATTAAAGGTTGTGCAATTGCTTCCGGGGGTTCGAAATGCCGGGGAAGGCAGTGCAGGTATTTATGTAAGAGGTGGCGGCCCCGATCAGAATTTAATTATGTTGGATGATGCGGTTGTGTACAATACCGGTCATTTATTTGGCTTTTTTTCAATATTTAATGCAGATGCTATAAAAAATGTATCTCTCATTAAAGGAGGAATGCCTGCACAGTATGGTGGCCGCCTCTCAAGCGTACTGGATGTTTCTATGAAAGAAGGTAACAATCAAAAAACGGAAATTGAAGGTGGAATAGGATTAATAGCATCCAGATTTTCAATACAGGGCCCCATAAAAAAAGATAAAGCTTCTTATATAATTTCTGCAAGGCGCACCTATATCGATGCATTGGTTAAGCCATTTATTAGCAAGAGCAGCCAGTTTCAGGGCTCCGGCTATTATTTTTACGATTTAAATGCTAAAGCTAATTATCAATTTTCTTCCCGTGACAGGGTTTATTTGAGTGGCTATTTTGGCAGGGATGTATTTGATTTTGCCAACAACAGGCAAAGCCTCAAAGTAAAAATTCCCTGGGGAAATGCTACAGGCACTTTGAGGTGGAATCATATTTTTACAAATAAGTTATTTACCAATACAACCCTGGTTTTTAATAATTACAATTTTACTTTTAATGCTTTACAAAATAATTTCGATTTAAAACTTGTATCCGGCATTAGGGATATCAGCATAAAGCAGGATTATGATTGGTATAAATTTGATAAAAACAAAGTAAAATTTGGATTTGTATATACTTACCACAGGTTTACACCCAGCCTGCTTACCGGCCGTCAGGATTCTGTAGTATTTAGCCCTCAAAATGCACAGGTTAAACATGCTCATGAAGCTGCAGCATACATTCAGGATGATTGGGAGATAAGCCCAAAATGGCAGGCAAATGCAGGGTTGCGTTATAGTTTATTTGAACAGATTGGTCAATATAAAAAATATATTACCGATGCCAACGGCAACAGAATTGATAGTGTAGTGTATAAAAACGGGCAGCAGGTAAAAACTTATGGTGGACTGGAGCCAAGATTTACCTTACGGTACACCATAAACGAAGCTACTTCTGTTAAAGCATCCGTTACCCGAAATCTTCAGTACATACATCTTGTAAGCAATTCGGGTACCACACTTCCCACCGACCTGTGGGTGCCTAGCACTTATAAAGTAAAACCTCAGATTAGCTGGCTTTATGCTGCAGGTTTGTTTAAAAATTTTAAAAATAATACCTACGAAACTTCACTCGAACTGTATTATAAATCTATGCAAAATCAGATAGAATACCGTGAAGGATATGTTCCCAATACATTAAGTGATACTGAAAATGATTTTACATTTGGCAAAGGCTGGAGCTATGGATCTGAATTATTTGTAAATAAAGTAAAAGGAAAATTTACCGGGTGGATAGGTTATACTTTAAGCTGGACATGGCGCAAATTTGCAGCTTTGAATGATGGCAATAAATTTCCTGCAAAGTATGACAGGCGAAATGATATAACAATTGTTGGCATGTACCACTTAAATAACCGGTGGAAACTAAGCGGAACTTTTGTATATGGCACCGGCAATGCAGCCACACTTCCTGAGCGGTTTTATATAGTGGGTGGAGTATTGTCTCAGGAGTATAGCCAAATAAATCAATACCGGTTGCCGGCATACCATAGGGTAGATATTGCCGCTACTTTTTCACCAAAGCGCAATGAAAACAGAAAATTGCAAACGGAATGGGTATTTAGTATTTACAATGTGTACAGCCGCAAAAACCCTTACTTCATTTATTTTGACCAATCGGGCAGTCTTAATGATGGCTCATTGAGAGTACAGGCAAAGCAAGTGTCGTTGTTTCCAATAATTCCGGCAGTTACCTGGAATTTTAAATTCTAGTGCAGAAGTGGAATCAGTTGAAAGTGCTAAGGCGATTTATGTACAAAACGTATGGTGCCACTTTTTTGTAAGTCTGATGTAATGCGTACTTCATACCTCTTTTTACCATCTGTAACCACCATCAATGCAGTATTTGGTGGAATGCTACCCAGGTTTTCGGCATACATTACCAATTCATTTATTCCGGTTCCTTCGGGTACGGGTACATTCAAAGTAATGGCTTTTTCAGAGAGCCGTTTATGCGATAGTAAAAGCTTGCCATTGTAAAATAAAGAAATGCTGTCACCATCAACTTCACCATTATCATACAAATCTACCTTTATAGTTTCGTTTTCTACTTCGATAGTTTTTAATAAGGTGTTGTTTCTTTTTTCAAATGGTAAGAATGGTGCAATTGTTTTGTCGGTGATAGGTTTTTCGGCAGTTTCCTGTTTTGAAATTCCTTCAATACTTGGTTTTAAGTAATTATTATTTTTTGCAACGGGTGCTGTATTTTTTTTAGTAACGGGTGCAGTGGCAGTTTTTGGGGTAGCGGGCTTTATTTGTAATGGAACTGCTTTGGCAATAGGGGAAGGAGCCGGCTTATGTTTTATTGCAGGGGCTTTGGCAATTTTATTTTTAAAATTTGGGAACACAGATTTTAAATTTCGACGAGTTAGGGTGGTTACTCCATATCCACAACTTCCCAATTGGTCCGGCACGGGTATCCAGCTTCCTTTTAGAGTTTCCACGCCTTCTGCTTTTGAATAACTCAGGCGATGAATCTGAAAACAATTCCTGATATTTTCAGGTACATTTGTTTTAGTTCTTTCTGTTTCTTTTACTTCAATATATTTTTTTCTTTTGTCAAAAAATCCCTCCAGTTTACAAATGGTGTAATATTTTTTACCCCCATCAGTAAAATAAGTGTAAGAGTATCCCGAAACTTTGGTGCCGCTTGTTTCCAGGTCAAGTACATATTCGCACTCAGATCCTCCAAATCCCAGAGAAGACACGCTTCTGTCGTCAAACATGCCTTTCCATTGCCCTCTAAAAGTTTGAGAAAAGGACGATAGGGCAAGTAATATAAATAATGAGCAAAATGATACCCTAAGCTTCATGCGGCGGAGAGAAAATTTAGATTTGCTGTTTAATTCATCAAAGATATTTTAGATTTATTTTCCCATAGCTAAGAGTTCGTTAAATTTGCATTTCAATAAAAAAATCAGAATCAATAGTAAGATGATAAAAATTACATTGCCCGATGGCTCGGTTAAAGAATTTGAAAAGGGCACTACCTCTTTGCAGGTGGCAAAATCCATTAGCGAAGGGCTTGCTAAAAAGGTACTTGCTGCCGAAATAAATGGCCAGGTATGGGATGCCACCCGTTCTATTAATGAAGATGCACATTTAAAATTATTAACCTGGGATGATGCCCAGGCAAAATCTACTTTTTGGCATTCTACTGCCCACCTTATGGCAGAAGCGGTAGAGTCATTGTTTCCGGGAGTAAAATTTTGGGTAGGCCCGCCAATTGAAAAAGGATTTTACTATGATATGGATTTGGGAGATAGAAAAATGACAGAAGACGATTTGGAAAAGCTGGAAAAGAAAATGAGTGAGCTTTCCAAACAAAATAATGCTTACATACGCAAAGAAATTAGCAAGGCAGATGCTGTAAAATATTTTACAGACAAAGGAGATGAATACAAACTCGATTTGCTTGGCAACTTAAATGATGGTGAAATAACTTTTTATACCCAGGGAGAATTTACCGACTTATGCCGTGGGCCACATATCCCATCTACCGGGGCTATCAAAGCATTTAAGCTTACCAGCGTAGCAGGGGCTTACTGGAAGGGCGATGAAAAAAACAAACAATTAACCAGGGTATATGGCGTGTCTTTTCCGGCACAAAAAGAGCTTGATGAGTATTTATTAATGCTGGAAGAAGCCAAAAAAAGAGATCATCGTAAGCTTGGGAAAGAGCTTGGAATTTATACTATGAATGATGATGTAGGCCAGGGATTAATTTTATGGATGCCCAATGGCACTGTCATTATAGAAGAATTAGAAAAACTTGCTAAGGAAACAGAATATCAGGCAGGGTATAAAAGGGTAGTAACACCTCATATTGCCAAAGAAAATTTATACTTAACCAGCGGCCATTTGCCTTACTATGCTGATAGTATGTATCCGCCCATGGAGATGGATGGTACCAAATATTATTTAAGAGCAATGAACTGTCCGCATCATCACAAAGTATTTGATGCAGAGCAAAAAAGTTATAAAGACATGCCTTATCGAATAGCTGAGTATGGCACCTGCTACCGATATGAGCAAAGTGGTGAATTATTTGGCCTGATGAGGGTTCGCTGCCTGCACATGAATGATGCACATATCTATTGCAGTAAAGAACAGTTTGCACAGGAGTTTAGAGCAGTAAACGATATGTATTTAAAATATTTTAAAATATTTGGTATTGAAAAATATGTAATGCGCCTAAGCTTGCACGACCCCGAAAAGCTTGGCCAAAAATATGTAAACGAGCCTGAGCTTTGGTTAGAAACCGAAACCCTGGTAAGAAATGTATTGATAGAATCAGGTATTCCTTTTATAGAAGTAAAGGGCGAAGGAGCTTTTTATGGCCCAAAAATTGACGTGCAGATATGGAGTGCCATTGGTAGGGAATTTACATTGGCTACCAATCAGGTAGACTTTGCCCAGCCCCGAAGCTTTAATTTAACTTTTACCAATAAAGATAATGAGCCCGAAATACCCTTAATAATTCATAGGGCGCCATTGGGTACCCACGAGCGCTTTATAGGTTTTTTACTAGAGCATTATGCCGGAAAATTTCCAGCATGGCTGGCTCCATTGCAAGTAAAAATATTGCCCATTAGCGATAAATTTATGGATTATGCAAATTCTATTTTGCAAAAGCTGAAAAATGCTGATATTCGTGTGGAAATAGACGAGCGTAACGAAAAAATTGGTAAAAAAATAAGAGATACCGAGGTAATGAAAGTGCCTTATATGTTGGTAGTTGGCGAAAAAGAAATGAATGAAAATTTAGTATCTGTAAGGCGCCAGGGCAAAGGAGATGTGGGAGCAAAAAACATAGAAGATTTTATCAGTGAAATATCTTCAGAAATAAAAGAAAGAAGAGAAGCTTAAAAAAAATAAAGAAATTAGGTTGAAAAATAATATTTTTAATCTGCCTGATGCAAACAAAAAACAATATTGTAAATTAAAAAAACTAAATGGCATTTCCACCCAGACCGCCCCGTGGAGCGTTTAATCCTCGTTTTAAAAAAGAGCAACAACAAGAACACCGTACCAACCACATGATTAAAGCCCCTGAAGTGAGGCTGGTTGGTGAGAATGTAGTACCCGGCGTATATTCTATTGCCGATGCCAATGCTATTGCCAAAGAGCAACATTTAGATATCGTAGAAATTTCTCCGGGAGCCAACCCACCTGTGTGCAGAATTATTGACTACAATAAATTTTTGTACGACGAAAAAAAGAAAAAGAAAGAAATGAAAGCGAAATCCAAAACCAGTGAGGTTAAGGAAATTCGTTTTACACCCAATACAGATGACCACGATTTTGAGTTTAAGGTAAAACATGCTGAAAAATTTTTAAAAGATGGTGATAAAGTAAAAGCCCATGTACAATTTAAAGGAAGGGCAATTATGTTTAAAGAAAGGGGTGAGCTCCTGCTTTTAAAATTTGCCGACAGGCTTAAAGATTCGGGAGCATTAGAAGGCCTCCCAAAAATGGAAGGTAAGCGGATGTTGGTTATGTTTGCCCCCAAGGCTCAAAAGAAAAAAGTAAATGAGCTGGGAAAAGCAATTAAAGAAAACCCGGTGGTAAAAGAAACCCCAAAGGAGAGTGAGACAGAAACAAATTAGTACAATAAAATGAAAGGGAAACTCAGGTTTCCCTTTTTTATAGTAAGCATTTATTATTTTATCTGATGGATATAAGCCTTAATAAATATATAAGTAGCACCGGATTTTGCAGCCGGAGAGAAGCAGATAAATATATAGAACAATGCCGGGTAACCATTAATGATAAAGATGCTGACAAAGGCAATAGGGTAAAGCCGGGAGATGTAGTAAAGGTAGATGGAGAGCCTGTAAAAAAGAAAACAGTCCCGGTATATATCATGCTTAATAAGCCCAAAGGCATTACATGTACTACCGATTTAAAAGATAAAAACAATATCATTGATTTTGTAAATTATAAAAGCCGGATATTTCCGATAGGCAGGCTGGATAAGCTTTCTGAGGGATTAATTTTTCTCACCAATGATGGTGATATTGTCAATAAAATTTTGCGGGCAGGCAATGGCCACGAAAAAGAATATGTTGTAACAGTAGATAAACCTATTGCTCCTGCTTTTGTAAATAATATGAGGAATGGTGTAAAAATTTTAGGAACCATTACCAACAAATGTTTTGTGAAGCAGGAAGGAGATAACCGTTTTCGCATCATACTAACGCAGGGGCTTAATCGCCAAATACGCAGGATGTGTGAAACATTGGGTTATAAAGTAACCTCACTAAAAAGAGTAAGAATTATGAATATTACCCTGGGTGGATTAGCGCCGGGCAAATGGCGGTATTTTACTGAAATAGAAATAGAAGGCATTAATAAAATGCTGCAAAACAGCAGTAAAACGGCAGATGCAGATGGAATGGGAGAGTGAGTAAAAGCTGTACTACTGTGGAAAATTTGATAAAAAATTGTGTGTCCACAAGGGAAAATATGCAGAAATCTGCCTGAAATCATAAAAAATCAGATAATTTAGGCTTAATTGTCCAATAATTGATATACCTTTGCAGCCCGAAATATTAATTTGTCTCGGAACATTTCCCACAAGGCTCCATAAGTTTTCCGCCGGAGCGGAAGCGCCAGCAGGGAGTAACCATAATAAGTTATTATAATGCCAAAGGTTAAAACCAACAGTAGCGCAAAAAAGCGCTTTAAAGTTACCGGTACAGGTAAAATTACTTTTCAAAAAGCTTTCAAACGTCACATTCTTACAAAAAAATCTACCAAACGCAAGCGTGCTATGCGTAAAGACGGTGTGGTTGCAGATAGCAATATGCATTTTGTAAGGCGTTTATTAGGATTAAAATAATCTAAAGCCAAAGAATCAATTTTATTTAACTATTACTTTAAAAAATTAAGATATGCCACGTTCAGTAAATGCAGTAGCCAGCAGGGCTCGCAGAAAAAGAATTTTAAAAGCAGCCAAAGGATATTATGGCAAGCGCAAAAATGTATATACCATTGCTAAAAACGTAATGGAAAAAGGGTTAACATACAGCTATGTTGGCCGCAAATTAAAGAAAAGAGAATACCGCACTTTATGGATTGCACGTATTAATGCAGCCGTAAGAGCTGAGGGTATTACTTATAGCGAATTCATTCACAAATTAAGTGAGAAAAAAATTGACCTTAATCGTAAAGTACTTGCAGACCTCGCTATGAATGAGCCTGAAACTTTTAAGAAATTAATTGAATCAGTTAAGTAAGTTGTATTTTACTTTAAATATTTGTCCGCCCCGTATCATTACCGGGCGGATTTTTATTTTAGTTTTATTGTTTAATAATATCTTTGTTTACTTTACTATTTTATAACCATTAATTTTTATTAGCATGCGCAATATTGCAGATATTGGTATGAACAATACTTACAAAGACCTGGTAGATCAAACCTTTAACTTTCCGCAGGAAGATTATAAATTAGGTGGACAATACCTGCAATATAACGGACTTGATGTAAAAGCATTGATAGATAAGTATGGTACGCCACTCAAGCTATCGTACCTGCCAAAAATTGGAAAGCAGATTAATAAAGCAAAAGCCATGTTTGCCTCGGCTTTTAAAAAATATAAATACACCGGCAAGTATAATTATTGCTATTGTACTAAAAGTTCTCATTTTTCTTTTGTAGTAGAGGAGGCTTTGAAAAATGAAATACATTTGGAAACTTCTTATGCTTATGATATTGATATCATCAAAAAATTGTATGCCAAAAAGAAGATTACTAAAGAGATTTTTATTATTTGCAATGGGTATAAACAAAAGCCTTACACACACCGCATAGCAGGTTTGCTTAATAGCGGTTTTAAAAATGTAATACCCGTATTAGATAATGTAGAAGAATTAAGGGCGTATGTAAAATCAGTGAAAGTGCCATTTAACCTGGGCATAAGGGTTGCTGCAGATGAAGAACCAAACTTTCCATTTTATACCTCACGGTTAGGCATACGTGCAAAAGATATCCTGGAGTTTTATGTAGATAAAATAGAAGGAAACGAGCACAGGTTTCAATTAAAAATGTTGCACATCTTTTTGAACAAAGGGATAAAGGATGATATATACTATTGGAGCGAACTTAATAAAGTAATCAACCTTTATTGTCAGCTTAAAAAAATATGCCCCGAACTCGATTCTATCAATATTGGCGGAGGTTTTCCAATAAAACATTCGTTAGGCTTTGAGTACGATTATCAGTTTATGATAAACGAAATTGTACGCAATATTAAAGTAGCCTGTAGCCGAAATAAAGTACCCATGCCAAATATCTTTACCGAATTTGGAAGCTATACCGTTGGCGAAAGCATGGCACATATCTATAGCGTAATTGGCGAAAAAAGGCAGAACGATAAAGAAACCTGGTATATGATTGACTCTTCATTTATTACCACACTGCCCGATACATGGGGTATTGGCGAAAAATTTTTAATGCTGCCCATCAATAAATGGGATAATGAATACCAGCGGGTAGTATTGGGCGGCATTACTTGCGATAGTCACGATTACTATGATTCGGAAGAGCATATCAATGAAGTGTTTTTGCCAAAGCTGGATGATGGCGAGCCTTTGTATGTTGGTTTTTTTCATACAGGCGCTTATCAGGATCAGATAAGCGGGTATGGAGGTATAAAACATTGTATGATACCTTCTCCAAAGCATATAATTATTGGCCACGATAAAAATGGTAAGTTGGTAGATTGGGTGTATGCCAAGGAGCAAACTGCACAAAGCATGCTAAAAATACTCGGCTATAAATAATACTTTCGCCGGCTTTATTTTGCTAAATATTTTTATAGGATTAGGTTTTTGATATCAAACCTTTATTCCTATTAGGTTTTTCTTTATTTACTTTTTGTCTTGGTACAAAAAGTAACAAAAAAATCAAGGCTGCATAAAAAAAGCTAAAAATTTGAATGTCTGCCTAAAATAAAATTAGTTCGGGCGATAAACCGTACCCAAGCAAAAGTGCGACTTACCAACTACCTGCAACATTCAGCTTTTTCAGCATTAATTTTATTTCTAAACGGCTGCCATTCAAATTTTCTTAACGCTTTTTTTATGAGGCCAAAGCCCCAGGCCTTGTAAATCTTTTTTTGTGCTCATTCTACCTAAACCTATATTTTTCGTACAACAAAGCTTTTCTTTATGAGAAGCTTTTTTTATTTATTTTTTAGAAAAATCCCGTTTAAGTAATATTTTCCGTCTTTGTTGTTTTTCCAATACCTGTACCCATTTAAGTCATAATAATATTTTCCGGTAGATGTTTTTTTTGCATTGCTATCATTAACCACTATTACTTTAGGCAGGTTTGTACTTCCTTTTTTTGCCTGCTCTTTTTTGTAATCATCTGTAGATATTGGTTTGGTATTTATTATGGCTGTATTATTTTTTGTAGGATTAGTTTTTTTAGAACAATTATAGAGAAATACAATGCATATTAACGGTAATAGAAATCTAAGTTTTTGATTTTTCATAGACCCGGTAGTTCAATAATTTTACCAAACAATTTTAAATTAAAAGAATATAGTTTCTTTTTAATTTTTTTAACACAGAAAGGATTGGCTCAAAAGGTTACACATTATGTAATTATTTCCTTTATTGCATTTTGCATAGGTATTAAGAGGGCTTATATATACATTGACATAGCACCTGAATATATCAGCAAAGCAATTGAGATTGTTGCCTTGCAAAAACAATTATCTATTTTATAGCGGCTTTAAATATTTTATAAAAAAATAGGTAGTTGATGTTGTAAGTAAAATCTAACTTAATGAAGATAGTACAATACAGTCAATTTATGCCTTAGCTTTCAATACTATGTGATGTTTGAAATTATTGTTTCTTCTTTAGCCTGTATTTTTTATTCACTTTTGGATTGTTGAAGTAATCATCTACTTCTTTTTCGTCAGGCTTTTCTTCCGCTATTGGAATATCTATTAATTGTACCTGAGTTTGTTTTAATTCGTCTTTTAGTTTATTTGTTTTGTTGATAATGTCGGGGTCACGGTCTCCTACAAGGGTATTTTCTGTGAGTAAATATTCAAGCCTCTTAATGCTACTGCGTATAAGCGTAGCCGTATTTTGCTCGTAACTGCTATTGGGTGCGGTAGCTTCTTTTACTGGTACAAGCGCTACGCCCACACTGGGCAGTATTTTTCCGGTTGACTGCTGGCTTGTATTGGGTAAGGATGAAAATATTGTTCCACCTAATGCAGTAGAAGCGGCCGCAAGGTCAAATCCGGTACGGGTACCTTTTGTCTTTTTAATTTTTCTGTCCATTATCCTAAAACTGCTTTTAAGCTGTACAATATACCTGCGGGTTTCATTTTGTAAATTGCTAAATTCCATTAATTGCTGTGGGTAATTGATGTTTTCTTTTACGGTAATTTCAATTCGGGCAGTATCTGTTGTATGAAATTTATTGGTGCCAATAAAAAATAAATTAATTTTTCTCTGCTTATCCTTATCGCCCGGTTTTACAAAATCAAAGGGGGCATACCAGGTAAAATCATCACCACACCTGGCTACCGGCGTTAACGATTTTATAGGATAGTTGCTTATGTAAGTAATGTCTTCTATGGGGAAATTTCCATTATCACATTGTATTTTGAAACTTACCGTATCTCCTTCATCAATAATCAGGCTATTGGTAACGGTTGGTTTTACCTTGCTCGGAATAATCTCTGTATTATAAAATAATATGTTGAAAGTTGTATCCACTTTATCTAAAGGATTATCAAGATTTTGTACACTCAAATCTACTTTGTAGTCATAATCATACTTTAACCTGCCGGATAAAAAATACGATTTATCTACTTTGATGCTGAGCAAACCATTGTCTTTATTAATTTTTAAGCCTAGAGGTGCATTTTTTAAAAAGAAATAGTATTTAGAAACATCTTTATTAATTACTAACTGATATTTTAATAAAGAATCTACCTGGATGGCAAAATATGGGTTAAGGTTTTTTATGCGTAATGCAACGGTGTCTTTAGCTACAGGAATTGTATCTAACTTTACCTGGCAGTATGCCGCGGTATAAACAAATGTAAGCAATAGTATTATGCAGAGTTTCTTCATATCCGGTTACCTTGAATTTTAGGTTTTTTAAAAATGCTAAATTATACAAATAAAAATAAAAAGCCTCCGCAAGAGTGGGGAGGCCTTACCTTCAATCATTTAAGGTAATCAACTGTATGTATTTTTAAATAATATTCTTACTGAATATTGATTTCTTTAGCGCCAGCTTTTATTATTTCTTTTTTGGGTAGTTCCAGTAACAACATTCCATTTTCATATTTGGCAAGAATGTTTTCAGCATCTATTTTTTCATCAATTGTAAAACTTCTTTTAAAAGATTTTTTACTGAACTCCTGCCGAACAATTTTTTCTGTAGTTTCTGTTTTTGTTTCCTTCTTTTCTGTGCTGATAGTAAGAATGTTGTTTTCTAATTTTACATTGAAATCAGATTTTTCAAAGCCGGGTACAGCCATTTCGATGGTATAAGCTGCTTCTTTATCTACTATGTTTACCGGAGGAAAATGTAAAACATCTTCTCTAAAGGTTTTACTTACGGCTGATGGAAATTCGGTAAATAAATCTTTCATCATTCCGTCAAGTGATTTTGAAAATCCGTTGTTTACTTTTACTAATGTCATGGTTATAATTTTTTGTTTTTAATTAAATTGTTTGATTCTGTTTGTTCAAAATGTATTCCAATAGATTTTTTACGACAAATTGAATTTTTATTTCAAAAATCAAAGACATAATGACATTTTAGGAATATAACTATGTCATAATGACTTTTGCTAAGATGGGAACATTTTGAAAGAGCATTAATTTATTAGTAATTACATTGTAATTTTGCACTTCAAATATTTTAAAATTTATATAAACGATGTATCCAGAAGAAATTGTAATTCCGATGAAAGAGGAATTGACAGAAAATGGTTTTACAGAATTATTAACTGCCAACGAAGCTGAGCAGGCCATTACTGATAAAGGTACCACCCTTGTAATGATTAATTCTGTATGCGGTTGCAGCGCAGGTACTGCAAGGCCCGGTGTATTAATGGCAGTGCATAATGCCTCTAATAAGCCCGATAATCTTACGACCAGCTTTGCCGGATTTGATATTGAAGCGGTAAACAAAATAAGAGAGCACCTTGCTCCTTATCCGCCATCTTCGCCTGCTATTGCTTTGTTTAAAAACGGACAGCTTGTACACATGGTAGAGCGTCACATGATAGAGGGGCGTAGCGCACAAATGATTGCCGATAACTTAATAGGCGCTTTTAATCAATATTGCAATTAATATTTTTAATTTTTTTTTATCCTCCTGTGCTTATAAAAAATGCAGGAGGATTTTTTTTTGCAATGGGTAAAGAATATCTTGCATTTCTTTTTTTGAAATAATTTAAACCAACAAAATGTATCCCAATTTATATTATGTATTTAAAGACTGGTTTGGAGTAGAATGGAATGCACTTAAAATATTGAATACTTTTGGTTTGATGGTGGCTATTGCTTTTGTAGTTGCAGCCATTGTATTAAGTAGTGAGTTAAAGAGAAAAGAAAAGCTTGGTTTGCTTTTGCCAAGAGAAGAGCAAATTATAGTTGGAAAACCAGCCTCTATGCTGGAACTGATGTTAAATGGGCTCATTGGATTTGTATTTGGATACAAATTAATCGGCTTGCTTTTTAGTAAGCCTGCAGAGGTTAATGCTCAGGATTATATTTTTTCAAAAGAAGGAAATATCATTGGCGGTATTTTAATAGCTGCTATATTGATAGGGATAAAATGGTGGGAAAGGAACAAGCAAAAATTAAAAGAACCGGAGCATCGGTCTGTACGAATTTGGCCACACGACAGGGTAGGCGATATCATTATATTGGGTTTAGTATTTGGAATTTTAGGGGCAAAGCTTTTTGATAATTTCGAAAATTGGGATGAATTTATTAAAGACCCCATTGGCAGAATTTTTTCGCAAAGCGGCCTTACTTTTTATGGTGGGCTGATACTTGCAGCCGTTGCCATTTGCTGGTATGCCGTTAAAAAAGGAATTAAAATTCGCCATCTTGTAGATGCTGCTGCCCCAGCCCTTATTCTGGCTTATGCCATTGGGCGTATTGGCTGCCAGGTAGCTGGCGATGGAGATTGGGGCATTTATAATAGTGCCTATGTTAGCGATGCTTATGGCAAAGTAACGGTAGCCCCACCAGGCGAATTTGATAAAAAACTGCAAACCTATGCTGATTATTTTACCAGAGGCGAGGTAACAGATAGTGCCAATCATTCTTTGTACATTACCGACCGTTTTTATGGTACTTTGGATAAAGTGCCCCATAAATATTTTAAAGGCCCTTCTTTTTTGCCGAACTGGTTTTTTGCCTACCCTTATCCGCAAAATGTAAATACTGACGGTATTCTGATACCGGGTATTAACGATGAACATAACCGGGTGCTACCCTTACCAGTGTTTCCTACCCCCATGTACGAAACCATAATATGTACACTAATCTTTCTATTTTTATGGAGCATTCGTAAAAAAATTAAAACCCCATTAGTGATGTTTGGTATTTACTTAATCTTAAATGGGATAGAACGGTTTTGCGTTGAATTAATAAGGGTTAATAAAACTTACCAGGTATTCGGCCTACATCCCTCCCAGGCCGAAATAATAGCCATATTACTTATAATCAGTGGATTAGCATGTATTTTTATTGGTAAATTTCGATTTTCAAGCCTGAAAAAATAATCGATTGTAACTTATTGTAAAGGATAACCGTAGTACTAATACTACCGGTCATCCTTTTATTTTACCGTTCATTATTAAACATTGTACCTTGCAATGCAAAGTACCTACTTTTGTGAAGTAGTTATTAAAGTATACAACTACAAGTCAACAAATCAGGCCCGGCAGCCATCGGGCTAAAAAAAACTTAAAGTATAGTCATGAAAAAACAATTATCAACTCTGCTGCTGGCTACCATTAGCCTTTGCAGTTATGCGCAAAATGCCGGAAAAATTACCGGAACAATTAGAGATGGAGGCAATCAAAAGATTATTGATGCAGCATCTGTTTCATTATTACATGCCAAGGATTCTGGCCTTATTAAAATTTCATTGGTAGATAAAGAGGGAAATTTTTCTTTTGAAAATATTAAAGAAGGAAATTACCTGGTAGTAGGAACCTCCGTAGGCCACACTAAAGTGTACAGCAATTTAGTTACCGTAAGTGCCGCAGTACCATCTGTGCAGGTAGGTACGCTGCAACTAATGCCTATTGAAAAAAGTTTGTCGGCTGTAACCGTAGTGGCCAAAAGGCCCATGATAGAAGTAAAAGCAGATAAAATAGTATTTAATGTAGAAAACAGTATTAACGCAACTGGTAGCAATGCTATGGAGCTTTTGCAAAAAAGCCCCGGAGTAGTGGTAGATAATAATGACAACATCAGCATGAAAGGTAAGAGCGGTGTAAAAATTTATATTGATGGAAAATTAACGCAAATGGATACTAAAAGCCTTGCAGATTATTTGAGGGGGATAAACAGTACAGACATTGAATCAATAGAAATGATTGCAAACCCAAGTGCAAAATATGATGCAAGCGGCAATGCAGGAATTATCAATATCAAACTAAAGAAAAATAAATCTTATGGAACCAATGGAAATGCGAGCCTTGGATTTATACAGGGTATTACTCCAAAAGGCAATGGTTCAGTAAGTTTGAACTACAGAAATAAAAAAGTAAATGTTTTCAGCAATTTTAGTGGCAATATCGGAAATCGTGATAATGACTTAGATATTTATAGAGTGCAAAATGATACTATTTATGACCAACATACCAGGATGCACAATATTAGAAGAGGCTTATCTGCAAAAGCAGGCATTGATTTTTTTGCCAATAAAAAAAGCACCTATGGATTTTTAGTAACTTCTTACCTTGGAGGTGGCTCATTTAATACAAATGGCAGCACCAAAATTTATGATGAAAACAAACAGTTAATAAAAACCCTTGTAGCAACCAACTCAATGCCTGGCAACAGAAACAATACTAATTTTAATGTGAATTACAGGTTTGCAGATACAAGTGGTAAAGAAATTAGTTTTGATGGCGACTATGGTTTGTTTAGAAGTACCGGGAGCAGTTACCAGCCCAATTATTATTATGATGTAAATGATCATTTACTGCAAACAAAAATTACGGGCAACAATACACCAACAGATATTGATATTTATACCGCTAAGTTAGATGTAGAGCAAAAATTTTGGAAAGGTAAGATTGGGTATGGAGCTAAATTTTCTTATGTAAAAACACGGAATTCTTTGGATTATTTTGATTATGGCAATAGTGGGCCAATAAAAAACCTGGGGCAAAGCAACCGCTTTGTATATTCAGAAAATGTAAATGCCAGTTACCTGAATTACAATCGACAGTTTAATACAAAATGGAGCCTGCAGGCTGGAGTAAGGGCAGAGCAAACCAATAGTGAAGGATTGCTAACCCGTGGTGATGGTGCTATACAGGCAGATAATAATGTAAAGAAAAGTTACCTCGATTTTTTTCCAAGTGCAGCTTTGAGCTTTAATGTAAATGAAAAAAATAGTTTTGGCCTTACATACAGTAGAAGAATAGACCGCCCCGATTACCAGGATCTTAATCCATTTGAAAACAAATTAGATGAATTAACCTACGAAAAAGGAAATGCTTTTTTAAGGCCACAATACACCAATAGTGTAGAACTGAGTCACACTTTTAAATCGAAGTTGACAACCACACTAGGGTATAGCTATGTAAAAGATTATGCTACTCAGGTAACAGATACTGTAGGCAATGCAACTTATGTGCAGCAACAAAATATTGCCACACAAAAAATATATAGTGCCAACATCAGCTCACCGCTTAATATTACAAAATGGTGGACAGGGTATGCAAATATCTGGTACAATTTTCAGCAGTTAAATGGCACTTACAATAATGTGGTAGTAAATGTAAATGCCTCAAGCTATGGAGCCTATATGCAGCAAAGCTTTTTGTTGGGTAAAAATTACAAGGCAGAACTAAGTGGATGGTTTAACGGCCCCGGGTTAGAAAGTGTTTGGAAACATGAGGCAATGGGTGGTTTGGATGCCGGTATTCAAAAACAGTTTATGAAGAATAAAGCAACGGTAAAACTTGCGGTTACAGATATTTTCAGAACCACAAAATTCAAAGCTTATTCTAACCTTGGAAATACTGTATTAAACATTAATCAACAGAATGAAAATCAAACGGTGAGAATAAGTTTTAACTACAGGTTTGGAAATAGTCAGGTAAAAGCTGCCCGCCAACGCAATACCGGCCTGGAGAGCGAAGGCAACAGGATTAAATAAATTATTCAACCTAATACCCATAGGGCAAATAAGATTCATTCATCATCTTATTTGCCCTTTTTTACTTTTTATCCTTTGCAACTTTACTTAATTTTACCAAAAACAAAATATTATGGCATCTTTTGATATGGTAAGTAAGGTTGATTTGCAAACTTTAGATAATGCAATCAATACTGTAAACAAAGAAATTACTAACAGGTTTGATTTTAAAGGCTCACATGTAGTGATTGATCTTAATAAAAAAGATTTTAAAGTAAACCTGGAGGCAGATAGTGAAATGAAGATAAACCAGATAGTGGACGTAATGATTAGCAGAAGTATGAAGCAGGGGCTTGCCGCAGAAGTATATGATTTATCTAAAGAGCCGTTTCAAAGCGGTAAGGTTACCAAAAAAGAGGTACCCGTACGCAATGGAATAAAGCAGGATGATGCTAAAAAGATAGTGAAACTAATAAAAGACAGTGGCCTAAAGGTGCAGGCAGCCATTATGGACGATATTATTAGGGTAACGGGCAAAAAAATTGATGATTTGCAGGAAGTAATACAAGCGAGCAAGGCCTGGAACCTGGGAATAGCGCTGCAATTTGTAAATATGAAGAGCTGATTACCTTGGTTTTTTAACAATAAATGCCTAAATTTGCGTTTTAAAAAACCTGTACGGCAAAATCCGTACGTCAAAAAAAACATTTATGAAGAAAGGGATTCACCCAACAAGTTACAGAACAGTGGTTTTTAAGGATATGAGCAATGGCCATACCTTTTTAAGCCGTTCTACTGCAGAAACTAAAGAAACAATCATTTTTGAAGAAGATGGAAAAGAATATCCGGTAGTAAAACTGGAAATTTCTAATACATCTCACCCATTTTATACAGGTAAGAATGTATTGGTAGATACAGCAGGCCGTATTGATAAATTTAAAAAACGTTACGAAAAGAAAGCAAAATAATTATAGTAAGCATTTCTTACTAAAGTTTGTTTTTCATGGCTATACTTTAAAGTCCTTCCGGTTTTTCCGGAGGGATTTTTTTATGCCTTTGCTATTTAGCCGGGGCAATTCAGTAATTTTATCGCAATGAAAATTTTTTTAGATGAATCAGGATGCAGCAATAAGCTTGTACCTCTTTCACTCACAAGGCATGTATCGGATATTAGGGTTGGTATTTTAACCATTTCACAAAAATGGCAACTGCTTACTCATGCTGAAATTATTACAGATAAAAATCTCATTACAGCCGATGCTATTGCTGTAGATGCCAATATAATTCCCTGCAAAGAAAATTTTGAGGTAATATTAAAAGCAGCAAAAGATAAATTGCCACTTTTTGAATCAGATGACATAAAAATTATTCATTACCCCTGGAATATTTTTCAATTGAACGATTGGGCCCTTAGGCAGGATTATGGATTATTAACCTACCAACGAGCATCCAATAAATTGAGTAACAGCAATGGGTGTACCAACGAAAATAATATTTTTATAGAAGATGGCGTAAAAGCCGAATACTGTATTTTTAATGCAACTGCAGGCCCTGTTTACATTGATAAGGGTGCAGAAATAATGGAAGGAACTTGCATTAGGGGACCATTTTATTTAGGACAAAATTCGGTGGTGAAGATGGGGGCAAAAATATATGGAAGCACAAGCATTGGGCCAAATTGTGTAGTAGGAGGGGAGATAAAAAATACTGTAATTTTTGCCAATAGCAATAAGGCACATGATGGCTACCTGGGAGATAGTGTGTTGGGAGAATGGTGCAACCTTGGGGCTGGCAGCAGTAATAGTAATGTAAAAAATACAGGTGGGCAGGTGAAATATTTAGTTACTCAAAGTGATTGCATAGCCGCAGGAAACAAAGCCGGCTTAATAATGGGAGATTACAGCCGATGCGCCATTAATACATCCTTCAATACCGGCACTATTGTGGGAGTTTGTTGCAATATATTTACAGATAAAATGCCTTCCCGAAGGGTAGAAAATTTTTCGTGGGGGCATGAACGTTATATATTTGAAAAAGCTCTTGCAGATATAAGCAACTGGAAAAAAATGAAGCAGCAACAACTCACTCAAACTGAAATTGACATTTTACAAAATATTTATTCAACCAATCAATAAAAGCAAACATGCGTAAACAAATAGCAGCGGCAAACTGGAAAATGAATTTAACCGTAAGCGAAGCCGAAAAACTTACAGATGATTTATTAAATACAGGTTTTTCATTACATCCAAATCAGCAGGTAGTGCTTGGGGTGCCTTTTCCGTATTTAATTAATGTAGAACAAAGAGTAAGCAATAAGCCAAATGTATTTGTAGCGGCACAAAACTGCTCAGATAAAAGTAATGGCGCATATACAGGCGAGGTAAGTGTTACCATGCTTAAGAGCATACAGGTAACGTATGTAATTATTGGCCATAGCGAAAGAAGAGAATACAACCATGAAGATAATGCGCTGCTTGCAGCCAAAGTAGATATTGCCCTTGCTAATGGGATAAAGCCAATTTTTTGTTGTGGTGAGCCCTTGCAAATCAGGGAAAGCGAGCAGCAAAACGGTTACGTAGAAACGCAGTTAAAAGAAAGCCTTTTTCACTTAGATGCACAAGCAATAAAGGGATTTGTAATTGCCTACGAACCTATTTGGGCTATTGGCACAGGCCGTACCGCTAGTAGTGAGCAGGCGCAGCAAATGCATGCACATATAAGAAAAGTATTAGCCGGTAAGTATGGTGAAGAAATAGCAGCTACCATTTCAATATTATATGGAGGCAGTGTAAAAGCAGCCAATGCAGTAGAAATATTTGGACAGCCAGATGTAGATGGCGGCTTAGTAGGCGGTGCAAGCCTTATAGCCTCTGAGTTTGCAGCAATTATTAATAGCCTTAAAAAATAAAATTAAAGCGCTTCTAATACTGCCCAATACATAATGATTCCATTGCGTTCATCCAGCATATCATCATGCAGGCAGGGTTTGTTTTTTAGAAAAGGATAATCCGAAACTTTTTTGTGAGGGTTGCTTTTTACCAATGTAAGCTTATGTGTTTGGTTAAATAAGGGCAATATAGTTTTAGAAATACTGTCATCATTGCAATCGTGTAATTCTATTATGAGGTCGCATTGATGTAAATTTTTTGCGGAGGCAGAGGTAAAAAGTTGTTTTTCATAACCTTCGCAATCGCATATTATCAGCCCCTTTTGTGTAAAGACAAACCGGGATAACTGTTCGGCATCTAAGAAAGAACATAACTGCAGCCTGCTTGCCATATTATTTTCTTCCGCATTGTTGTGGCATAAAATTTTAGCCTGCTCATTTACCTCATAACCAAAAACTTTTGCCGTAGGAAATTTCAAAGAAAGGCCAATGGCATAATAGCCTTCTGCCGTACCGATATCTATGATTTCGCTATAGTTTTTGGTAAATAATTTTTTAAATATTGGCAACAGTTCATCTTCATAGCTGCCCACAATTTTGGGTATAATTACACTGCCATACGATTGAAAACTGTGATAGCGCATTCCTTCAAAAGCTCCTGATAACACGGTTTTTTTGGGAGAAATATTTTTGCAAATGTTAGATTCTTCAAAATATTTAGATGCGGTATAAAATTTAGCTGCAAGGGTTCTTACAAAACCTAAAGCAAGCAGGGGGCGCATGATGTTATAAGCTATATTTTTAACCGTTATTTTCAATTTTCTTTTCTTTTAAATAAATAATAAAAAGCTTTGCCTGATTCGTAAACAAATGCCGGAAAATTAATGATGGTTCTTTTTAAGTTGCAGGCATATTGATACAGCGTTTTGCCTTTGCTCATTGAAAAATAGTAAGATTCATAAAATGAAAGGATTTTTGCACCGGGCAAAAAACTGGTAAGCCCTTTTTTATTACCGTACCAATGAATTAAAAATGGGAGCCCTTTTTTATTTTGAATATCTACTATGTTTATTTCATCTACTCTTTTATCCCATCCCCACAAATGAAAATTTACTTGCCTGCAACTCACCTGATTGTGTAAAATTTTTTGGGCAATGATGTAATTCAAGATGCCCTGCTCATAAAAAAATACATTTTTTATTACCGGCTCAGGGTTTTCTTTCCAAAGCACAAAGGGGTCAAGGTCTTTGGCAGTAATTACATTAGTATTACAAAGCATCTGCCCAACATTAAATAAAAAACCCGGGTATTGATAGTATGGATAATGTTGGGTAAACCCCGGCTCTGTAAAATACCATTTACTCATTTCTTCTTTTACATTTTCTGGCGAATACCCGTCAATAATAAAATCTTCTTCATATTGTTCCATCAGGGTTGCCATATCGCAGAGCCAAACGGTATCAGCATCTAATATTAATACCCGCTTGTTTTGAGCAGAATTGTAAAAGGGGAATAGCTTAGAATAATAGCCAAGTTTATTAAAAGGAGTATCGGCAATCTTTACATCCAAAAATCTTTCTAATTCTTTAGTATTAAAATTTCCTTTTGATACATCTTTAATGATGAATACAGGTATATTTTTATTCCAGTACCGGATACTTGCCATACAAATTTTGGCAAAATAAAAATCCGATTTATTACAGGCAATATAAATGCAATCAATTTTCAAAGTATATTTAGTTTAAAACTTTAGCTTGTTTATTTCTATAATTTTTTTGAGATTGAGTATATCTGTAAAATGGACTGGATGATTTTTTTTAAAATAATAGAGCAGGCAAATAAAATAAAATAAATATCCGGCTGAGCTACCAATGGCGGCGCCATAAATATTATAAGATGGCACTAAAATAAAATCGCAAATCAATAAAATACTAATGGCGAGAGAAATAGAGATAATATTTATTTTCACTAAATTTTTACCTGCAAAAAAAGTATTGAATGGGTGTGCAGTTGCTAGAAATAAAATGCCTGGTGATAATAAAATAAAGATGGGGTAAATTTTTAAAAAAGTATTCCCGTATATCAATGGAAAAATCCAATACCCTACGGCAGAGATACCAATACAAATAAATAATCCAATATAAAAAAATACTCCTGCCAGTTTTACCACTTTTTTTTCTACCATTTGTTGTTGTTGCACCTGGCTTACAATCAGTGGAAATAGAGTAAAGGAGAGCAGGGTAGGCACCAGGGTAATTAACTGATTTAATTTTGAGGCCTGTAGATAGTTGCCCAGGTCAGCATCTGTACAATAATAATTTACTATCCAGTAATCGCAGCGAAGCAAAAGCACATAGAGGATGCTAAAGGCAAATGATTGCAACGCAAACCTGAAAAACGGGGAAAGCTTACTCCATTTTGGTATGGTAAAAGATGGATATATTTTTTTTGACCAAAGTACCAATGCAAACACAATGGCCGGAAAAAAAGCAAAAGACAGGTAAATATTTGTATAAGCCTGCTCTGAAATGCTATGATGGATGAGTGGGTTTGTAGGAAGAAAAAAGAGTAATAAAATATTTGAAAGGCCAAGGGTGATACCGGGAGTTTTATTATCGCCAAGTGAAAAAATAATGGCGCTTAAAAAAGTAGTGATAAGGGAGCCGGCAATATATAAAAAAAGGTACCCATCAGCATTGATAACATTTATTACTTTATAGCTTACCATTAATTGATAAGCTACCCAAAGCAATGCCAGGGAAATGATGCTCCATCCAAAGCTAATATTTAGCAGGGTAGAAGGAGCCAATTCTTTTCGGGCATTAAAATACCCGATGGCAGAGTCGATGCCGATACTTAAAATAAGTACTACAAATGCCAGGTTATTGAGTAGTAAATAAAAGACGCCTGATTTGGCGGCGCCCAAATAGTGAGCAATAAGTACATTTAAAGCAAATGCGCTTGCATAATAGCATATCCGCCAAAAAAAGCCATTATACAATGTTGCTTTAAAGCTTCTCATTATTTTTTGTAAATATTAATTGAAAAATATAAAACAATATTTAATAATGCACTGTTCTATTACTGCACATGAGGCCATAAGCATCTATACAATTCTCACATTCTACAGGTAAATTTTTTCCTTCTCTGTGGGCCTGTCTAAAGTTTTTAAAAGCTTGTTTCCGGTAAATAGAAATAGGCTCTTCATTGTAAATATTGCCAAAAATTACCGGCGCATTTTTAGTAGTTTGGCCCCACAAGGTAAAAGGAGTGCTTACTGCTAAAAAATCACAGGGAGCTACATTTCCATTTAAATCAACAAAAAAAGTTTCGCTAGCCTGGCAGCCTTTAAGCGTAGGCGTTAGTTGTGGCATGCTAATAATCTGCTTGTTTTTCTTTGCTCTTTGTATGGCTTTATTAAACAGGGCTTCGGCAGCAGCATTCCCGTTTTTGGAGTACAACTCTAAGCCTTCCAAATTTTTGGTGAAGGTTAAAATATTGCTTACGTAAATTTGTTTTACACCCAGTGCATTTACAAAATCTACATAATCTGGCAGCTCCTGTATATTTCCTGTATGGGCTACAAAGGTTACTGCAATTTTATTTTTAAATGAAGTGGTATTTAAAAGTTGTATGGTTTCAATAATTTTATCAAAGGACACTTCGGTTTTAAAATCTTCTACCACTTTTTTGGAACAGCCATCTAAAGAAATATTTATTTCGGGAACCGGATATTTTTCAAGTTGTTTTATTTTATCTATTGAAAGCTCCATTGTATTGGATAAAAATGGAAATTGTATGGAGGGGTTTATATCCAGTACCAAATCCATCATCTTAAACAGGTTTTTATTTAAGATGGCTTCAAAGGTGGAGAAATAGCAGATACTTGCTTTTTTAAGCATGGGTTTTAATCTTTCGGCAACCATCACAAATTCATGAAACTTCATAATTTTAATAACACCATCTTCTATATCAATACGGTAATCATTTATAAAACAATGTTTGCATTTTAAATTGCAAGCGCTTACTGTTTGTATGCTGATAGCCTGTGGGTAACCATACATGTATTTTTTAGCACCCATCAATACACGGCTCATAAACCTATGCTTAGGGATATGCTTTATTTTTTTGTATAAAACTTTTAAATTATTACGCATAAAAATAGAAAAAGTAAAACGCTAAATTATTGGCAAAGGTAGGCTTTAAAAGGGTTTGTAAGGTTATGCATTATTAGCTCTATGCGGAAATATTTTAATACTACCTTCAATCCCCATTATCACTTTATCAACCAGCCTTATAAAGAGGCCATGCGCCACAACCCCTGCTATTTCATTTAGTTTTTGAGATAATATCTCGGGTTTATCAATTAAACCAAAATCAGCATCTATAATGTGATTGCCTTCTTCTGTAATAAAATCAACCCCATTTTTATTTCTAATTTTTCCGTTTCCGTTTAATATTTTTATTTGCCTAAGTACAAAATTTTCTGCAAAAGGAATTACTTCTATTGGCAGGGTAAACTTGCCAAGCTTTTCTACTTTTTTTGAAGAATCAGCAATTATAATTTCATGTTTAGACATAGAGGCTACAATTTTTTCTTTCAATAAAGCCCCACCGCCTCCTTTTATCAACATCAAATCTTCGGTAAATTCATCTGCGCCATCTATGCTGAGGTCTATTTCTGCAACCTCATTGCTGTTAATAATATTGATGCCATATTGCTTTGCTAATTGGCAGCTTTGCTCAGAAGTGGCAATAGCTTTAATTATTAAACCATCTTTTACCATGTTGCCAATTGCTTCTATGGCATATTTAGCAGTAGAGCCGGTGCCAAGGCCTACAATCATATTATCTTTTACAAACTTTACTGCTTCTAACGCTGCTGATTTTTTTTCTTGTTCTAATTTTATATCCATTTTCTTTAAATTATTTATTTGTGGTGTTTATAGTGATATCAACTTTTATGAAATGCTTGTTTATAAAATTATTGTGTAAGGCTTACCTTTAATCTTTAAAAATTACAAATGCCATCCCAAAAATCAATGTATCCACTTCTTAGCAATTTGCAAGTGGCAAAGCTCATAAAACCCAGGCTGGCAGATTCGCACAAAGGTACTTATGGGCACTCATTAATCATAGCAGGGGCCGGGGGAAAAATGGGTGCGGCAGTAATTGCCGCAAAAGCGTGTATGCGTACGGGTACGGGGCTGCTTACGGTAGTTATTCCTTATAGTGAAAGAGCTATTTTACAATCTGCTTTGCCAGAGGCAATGATTGTAAGCAATAAAGCGACGATTGATTTTAATAAATTTTCTGCCATTGGTATTGGTCCGGCCGTAGGGATTACAAAACATTCACTATTGTTGTTATATAAAATATTGAACAAAGCCAACCTGCCATTGCTTATAGATGCCGATGCTATTTCATTATTGGCAAAAAATAAACAGCTTTGGAAAAAAATACCAGCCGGTAGTGTTCTTACTCCACATGTTGCCGAGTTTGACCGTTTATTTGGGCAGCATGATACAGCAAAAGAGAGGATGCAAAAAGCAGTGGCTCTGTCAAAAAAATATCCCTGGGTGATTGTTTTAAAAAACTTTGAGACATTGATTGCATTTAATGGAGAGGCTGTTGTAAGCACTGCAGGCAATGCCGGACTTGCAAAAGGGGGCTCGGGTGATATGCTAAGTGGAATGATAACGGCTTTGCTGGCACAAGGGTATGCTGCATTTAACGCTGCAAAAATAGGAGTACAATTGCATGGGATTGCTGCTGATATTGCATTGGCACATCAAAGTATGGAGAGCCTGCTCGCCACAGATGTTATTGAGGAAATTGGCGGGGCCTTCAAAAAAGTTATAAAGCGTTTATAATTTGCTTAGGATTTTTAAGATTAAATAAAAGGTAAAGCCTGCCTGATTTGATGTTTCTTTATTTTTTTGTCTTCATACAAAAAGTAACAAACAAATCAATGCTTCATAAAAAAGGCAGAAAATTTGAATGCCCGACTAAAATAAAATTAGTTAGGGAGATAGCTTATATTCCAGCAATACTGCGACTTTCAAACCATCTGTAATATTCAGCATTAATATTATTTCTTAACGCTTTTTTTATGTGGCGAAAGCCGCATTACACTTAAATTTATTTTGTATTCAATTTACCTAATCCTAAAAGCCCAGGTTTTATTTTTTGATGTAGTACAAATGAATGAATACCGGTTCGATTTTTTTTGACTGGCCTTTTTCTTAATAAAAAATTGTGAAGTATGTAAAAAAAAATAGATACTCAGCCAGGTTTTTATTCTTTGCCTGATTGTTTTTATATTTGCACTCCATTGCCCGATGGTGTAACGGTAGCACAACAGATTCTGATTCTGTTTGTCTTGGTTCGAATCCAGGTCGGGTAACAATTTTAACCAATAAGCCATCCTCACTTATTAGTATTTTTTACTAACTCTTATTGAATTTAAAAAAGTTATTTCTCCCTGGTATTTATTCAAATATTCTTACAAAATGGTTTTCTAAATGAGATCTCATTCCGTTTCTAAATTGTTCGGGAGTACCATTTTCAATAATATCAACTAACTCACCATGCGATACAAAGGTTTTGAGGATATATTGTTTTTGTAAAAGCCCGCTGTGGTGTACGTAATCAAATACGGGGAGTAAAATATTTTGAAATTTTTTCATGGTAGCATTTCCTGTAATTTCATAAAGTTTACCATGAAAATCAATTTCGTGCTGAACATTAAATAAATGCGACTGTGCAATAGGGGGCTCATTTTGCACAATTTCTCTCAATTCTAAAATGTCTTTTTTAGTAATTCTATGAAAAATAAAATCGGCCATTCCAATTTCAAGCACCAGCCTTATTTCAAAAACTTCTTTTAGCGTTTCGTCGCTTAAAATATGTGGGTGCATACTTTTACTGATATTTTCAAAAATATCGGGGCTGGTAATAACGGAGCCTTTTTTCTTTTTCGATTCTATCAGTCCCATCATTCTAAGGCGTAAAAGTGCTTCTCTTACTACAGTTCTGCTTACGCCAAGTCTTTCAGATAGTTCTAGTTCTTTGGGAATAGAATCACCTACTTTAAGCTTTTGTTGCTGTAATAGTTGTACAAGTTTAGATTCTACCTTATCTACCAATGATCTATTATCAATTGTATTGAAATTTTCGGATACTTTGGTCATTTTTTTCTTTATGGATGTGTCTGTAAACATTCTAAAATTTTTGAGTTTTTAGATTTAAACAATGGGGTGCAATTTACAATTTAAAAAAAGTTTAAATTTTTTTTGGTAATATAAAAATAAAGTATTTATCTTTATTATGTCATACATAATACCAAAACTAAAAAAATCGTTATGAAATTTGTCCATTTAAAAGCATGTTTTCTGATAGCATGTTTGTTTGTTTCGGCCATTGCCATGGGCCAGACAAAAAAGATTACCGGTAAGGTGGTGTCAGATGAAGACAGCAAGCCATTATCCGGAGTAAATATCATCATTGCCGGAAAAGGAGAAGGCACTCAAACTGCTGCTGATGGTACTTTTAGTATTGATGCCAGCGCAGGCGAAACCCTTAATATTTCTTCTGTAGGGTTTGTTTCTCAATCAATAAAAGTAGGCAGTGGTAATACTTTAAATGTGAGTTTAAAAACCAGTAACAATAAAATGGATGAAGTAGTTGTTGTTGGGTATGGTACTCAAAAAAGGAAAGTATTAACCGGAGCAGTATCGAGTGTAAACCAGGCTGCATTTGCACATTCACCAAGCACAAATGCTGCTACTGCTTTACAGGGTACAGTTCCTGGCTTAAGGGTGCAACAATCTACCGGGCAGCCGGGTACTACCCCTAATATCGTTTTTAGGGGAGGTTCTGATTTTAATGGTACAGGATCACCTTTATATGTTGTTGACGGAATTGTGGTTCCTAGCCTTTATGGTATTGATATGAATGATATTGCATCAATAGACTTGCTAAAAGATGCTGCAACCACGGCAATATATGGTGCAAGAGCATCAAATGGTGTAGTGTTATTAACAACTAAAAAAGGTAAAAGAGGAAGATCTCAATTAACCTACACAGTATCCAATACTTCAAATTATCAAAGAGGGAATTCTTCACAATATTTAACAGGTGCACAGTATATTAGTATGAACAGAATGGGTATTGGCGCCAGGTACAGAGCTGATTCATTAGACGGTTTGTTTAGTGGTAATATGAATGCTGCCAATGCAGATAAGGGTCAAATTAATGGCTCTTGGGGTTGGGGATTAAATAGCGGATTTAGATCTCCAATTGGTTTATACACAACTCAATTATTGAATAATCAAAATAGAAATTATCTCACTGACCCTAATTGGCATCTACTTGTAGATCCCAATCCATTTATTGCCGGACAAATGGATAGTATTTTATACAAAGATTTATCCGTAAAAGACCGGGAAGCAATGATTTTAAGAAACAATAATACTTTAGAACATAATCTAGCTTTTTCAGGTGCAAGCGATCAGGGTAATTTTGCTCTTAGCCTTGGTACAGTAAATGATCAGGGTATGATAATTGGTTCATGGCTTAAAAGATGGAATATGTCTTTTAACGGTGGGCTGAATGTAGGTAAAAATTTAAAAATTAATACTAATTTAAGTGCTTATACAGTTAACCAGTCATTGCCTTACAATGATCCTAATGGTAGCTCTGCAGGTACTGGAGGATTACTGCAAAGGTTCATAGGTGTAGCGCCTACTGTACGTTATTCTAACGATACTTCTGGTGTATTATTACCTGGCCCTAATGATGCTACTTTAGGTAACCCACTTTATTGGAGTACTCTTTATATCAATAGTACAAACCAGCAGAGATTTATGGGTGGTGTAAATTTAGAATATACCATTTTGCCTTACCTTAAATTTTTGGCAAGTGGATCAGGATATTTCCTTTATACCACTAATAATTATTTTACCAAATCTTATCAGCGTGGTAATGGCGGCACATTTAATACTGATAAACCCGCCTCATTTAATAATACAAAAGATGTTCAATATACTACAAATGCCTTTTTACAATTTGATAAGGAATTTAATGGACATCATATTACAGTATTAGGCGGTGGTGAGTTTTATGACTTTAAGAGATATGTATCATCAGGATATGCACAAGGTGCTCCAACTGATTTAATTCCCTGGTTATATGCATCTACTCCAACAAGTGTTTTAAATGGTAGTTTGTATAACCCATCCGGAGCTTCATCAGATTTTGCTGCCTGGGAACGTATTGCTTCATTAATAGGTAGAGTAAATTATTCTTATAAAGACAAGTATTTACTTACTGGTATATTGCGTTATGATGGTTCAAGCCGTCTTAGCCCTTCCAATTTTTATGAATTATTCCCTGGTATTTCTGCTGGTTGGAATTTACATAATGAAGAATTTTACAAAAAGAGTGTTGTATCTAAATACTTAACTACTATAAAACCAAGAATAAGCTATGGTGTGAATGGTAATTTGCAATCTTTAGGCGGAAGTTATTTCCCTACTGCTCAAATTTATAACAATGCCGGTATTTACAATGGTGCCGGTGGTACTTATGCAGCAAGTTATATTAATCCTAATTTAAAATGGGAGCGTTCAAATACTTTTAACGTAGGCGCTGATTTAGGTTTTATACAAAACAGGGTAAACGTTTCTTTTGATTATTTTGTTAGAAATGTATATGATAAAATTGCAAGCCTTGGAATATCTGCACAAACAGGATTTACAGGCTTTACTACAAACCTGGCACAACTTCAAAACCGTGGTGTTGAGTTAAGTATAGATGCATTAGTTCTTACTCCACAAAAAAATGCTGGTGTTAGCTTAAATGTAGGCGCTAATTTATCTACAGCAAAAACTTACGCAATTAAACTGCCATTTAATGGTTTACCAGGAAACAGGCAGGGAACTATACAGGTATGGGATCCTAAAAATCCTACACAATTAATACAGGTAGGAGGATTAATTGAAGGCCAAAGAGTTGGATTGGATGCGGTATATGCTCCTAAATGGGCAGGTATATACACTTCACAGGCTCAGCTTACTCAAGATGCCAATATTTATAATTCCTATTTACCTTTTGCAAATAGAAGATTGAAACAACTGGGTGATGCTCAGTGGTACAGGCCTAATCCAAATAATGACACCATCAATCAACAACAGTTTGTATATGTTGGCCGTACTACACCTCAAGTTACAGGTAGCCTTTTTGCAAACGCTGGTTACAAAGGGTTTCACTTATATGCAGGCTTTGATTATGCATTAGGTTTTGTAGTATTAAATAATGAAATACTTCGTGGCCTAAGCCAGGTACAAGGTTCTCAAAACTCTACTACAGATGTTTTGAAAACATGGTCTCCTAATAATACTAATGGTACATTACCAATGTTTTACTGGGCTAACCAGGGAAGAAATTTTGCAACAGACGGCGGAGGTAATAACCCACCTGCCAATATGTGGGAAAAAGGAAATTATTTAATGCTGAGAGAGTTAACTTTAAGCTACGATTTGTCAACAGGATTTATACAAAATACTCTTAAGAGTAAAATTAAAGGACTTAATGTTTATCTAACCGGAACTAACTTATCATATTTTACTGGTTATAGTGGTAATTTCCCTGAAGTTGGTGGTATAGATGGTGGTAAATATCCTTTGCCACGCAGGTTAACAATTGGAGCAAAACTTACTCTTTAATTCCTTAATCATTTAATAATAAAAATAAAATGAAACACTTAAAATATTTAACAGTCATTGCAATATGTTCTTGTTTGCTGATGCAAATGTCATCTTGCAAAAAACAACTTGAGGAAGTAGGCCCTCAGGATGCAATTAATAAAGATCAAATTTTATCTGATCCCAATGCTGCTGTAACATTATATACAGGTTTGTATAGTTTAATGCGCAGTAACGTAACCAATTTTTTTCAAATGGGAGAAATGAGGTCTGAAATTTGGGCAGATGGATTATTTACAGAAACAGCTGACGGAACTTTACAGGGTTTAAGTACTCAAAATATCAGCTCATCTTCTGTTCCATTTAACAATTGGGCAGGTTTTTACAATTTCATTTACAATTTGAATAATGTAATTGCCCTTTTCCCTCAAACCAAATTGAGCCAGGCAGATAAAGATCGTATGATGGCAGAAGCCTATGGTATGAGAGCGTACGTTTATTATACAATGCTAAAAAACTGGGGAGCGGTGCCACTTACTACTTCGCCAATTCAAAACATAAGTAATGCTTCACAAACTTTTAAATCCCGTACAAGTGCAGACAGTATAATGATTCAAATAAAATCAGATATAGAAATGTCTTTGCAACTTTTTGGAAGCAATACTATAATACCAACAGGCAAAAGAATTTATTGGAATAAAATTACAACATTGGCTTTAAAAGGCGATGTATATATTTGGTCGGGCACTTTAATGGGAGGTGGTAATGCAGATTTAACAACTGCACAAACTACTTTGCAACAGGTAGAAAGTTTACAAGGCCCTACATTAAACCTTGATGCAAACTATGCCAATATTTTTGATCCAAATAAGAAAGCAGATAATCTAAATAATCCCGAAATAATTTTTGCGCTCAACTTTGAAAATGGGCAGGCTGGCTTGGGTACTTTTGGAAGCTTTCAGGTAAATGGCATACAAGCTACTACACTTTCTTTTTTACAGGCTACTACTCCAACTGTTGCAAATATTTATCCCAATGTAAGTGGCGCTAACAGGGTTGGTATGAGCCAAACAATGATTAACAGGCTTACTTCAGGCCCTGCAGATCAAAGGATAAGCAATTCATTTAAGGTAATGTATTCAAACACTGCTCCATTTGCTACCAGGGGAGTTTTATTAACTAAATGGCTTGGTCAAACATCAGGTACCTCACAGGTATATAACAATGATTACCCTATTTACAGGTATGCAGATGTGTTATTGTTGATGGCCGAAGCAAAAGCAAAATTAGGACAGGATCCATCGGCAGAAATTAATCAAATCAGATTAAGGGCTTATGGCGCAGGATATACTCCTTATGTAAGTGGTAGTATTGATGATAATATCAAAGCTATTTTAGAAGAATATCTTAGAGAATTTATAGGTGAAGGTAAACGCTGGTGGGCTTTAAGAAGAGCTGGCGATAATTATGTATATGCAAATATTAATCCTGCATATCTTGCACCTACTGGTACATCAGCAAAATTATTGTTGCCAATCTCTTTAGGTATGTTAAATAATGATCCATTATTAACACAAACTACAGGATATTAATTTTTTCTCGTTTTAGTTGTAAGTAGAAATATATATGCAAGTTTCCGGGGGTATTCTTGCCCCCGGTTTTTTTTTAATTAATTTTAGTAAAACATAAGAAAGTAAGCAAGATGAACTTTACACATTTACAAGGGTTAATTGCAGCGCCTTTTACTCCAATGCTGCCGGATGGCACCCTACATACTGCCATCATACCTCAATATTACCAATTTTTAAAGAACAACGGAATTAAAGGAGCCTTTATTTGTGGCTCTACCGGTGAGGGCGTATCGCTTACTGCCACCGAAAAAAAGCAAATGGCAAAAGCCTGGGGCGATTGTACCAAAAATGATAAAGATTTTAAAGTAATGATGTTTTTGGGTGGTACCTGTATTGCAGATTGTAAAGAATTAGCGGTATATGCACAACAGTGTGGCCTATACGCAGTTTCATTTACTACCCCTTTTTATTTTAAACCTGCCAATGCAGACATGCTGGCCCAGGCCTGTAAAGAAGTAGCAGATGCTGTGCCGGATATGCCTCTTTATTATTACCATATACCTGTACTTACAGGAGTAAATATTACCATGTACGATTTGCTGCAGGCAATAGATGGAAAAGTAAACAACTTTGCAGGCATAAAATATACCCATGAAGATTTTATGGATTTTTTATCGTGCCAGCGTTTTCAAAATGGAAGGTATGATATGCTTTGGGGAAGAGATGAAAACATGTTGCCTGCTTTGGCCGTTGGTGCTAAAGGCTCTGTAGGAAGTACTTTTAACTATGCTGCCCCATTGTATTACCAACTGATAGATGCTTTTAACAAAAATGATTTTGCAAAAGCGCAAGAATTGCAGCAGCTATCTATTGATATGATTCGTCTTTTGGGCAAATATGGAGGCATAGCTACCGGTAAGGCATACATGAAGTTGGTAAACATAGATTGCGGAGGCTTTAGGCTCCCCGTAAAAAATATGAGTAGCGAACAGTTTAAGCTCTTTAAATCAGATGTAGAGAACCTGGGCTTTGATAAGTTTTGCTCCAAGCCCTGATTAATACATTTTTTGTATGATTAAGTAAATGCAGCAGGCATAATAAAATCATTTATCAGATATGAAATATTTAACGATTGCTTTATCTGCCATAACCATGTTAGTTTCAGAAAATACAACCGCTCAAAAGAAAAAAAACACCTCATCCATCAAATGGAAAATAGCCGCCGAGATGGAATCCTCAAAAGGTTCAAAAAAAGCATTAGGCTATGCCGGCCCCGTTACAGGTATCAGCCACAATGCATTATTGGTAGGAGGCGGCTCTAATTTTCCGGATAGCATGCCCTGGCAGGGAGGTAAAAAAAAATATTACAATGAATTGTATGTTTTTATTAAGAAAAAAAGTCAGTTAGTCCCGTTTAAGAAATCCTTTAATCTTTCAGAAACCATTGCGTACCCTGCTAATTGCACCACATCGCAAGGTGTGCTATATGCAGGTGGAGAAAATGAAAACGGCATTACAAATAATGTATGGTTGTTGCAATGGGATGAGGCAGCAAAAAATGTCAACATTAAGCATTTACCTTCTCTTCCCATTGCTATTACCAATGCTGCTGCTACCGTAATTGGCAATATTGTTTATGTAGCAGGCGGCGAAACAACTGCTGCAGCATCTAATCGATTTTATTGTTTAGATCTTGCAGATTTGCAGCATGGCTGGCAAACTTTACCGGATATTCCTATCCCTGTTTCTCATGCTGTATTAGCAGCACAATCTAATGGGCATTATACCAATATATATTTATTGGGAGGGCGAAAAAAAAATGCAAACGGCATCAGCGATATTTATAAATCGGTGTATGAGTTTGATTTAAAAAAGCAAGAGTGGTTGCAAAAAGAATCATTGCCTTATGATTTATGCGCCGGCACGGGTAGTGCAGAAGGAGCACATGATATTTACCTGTATGGTGGCGACAGGGCTACCACTTTTCATAAAGTAGAAACTACTATTGCTGCCATAAATGCTGAAAAGGATGAAACAAAAAAGCAAGAACTTATTTTGCAAAAAATAGCATTATTATCTACCCATCCGGGCTTTAGTAAAGAAGTGCTAAAGTATAATACAGTAAAAAACAATTGGGTAAGTGCAGGGCAAATACCTTTTGATGTGCCGGCTACTACTACAGCGGTAAAATGTGGCAAAAATGTATTTATTGCCGGAGGCGAAATAAGAGCGGGGGTAAGAACCCCACAAATTTTGGAAGCTGAGTTTAAATGAAAATATTTATTCAGATGTAAAAAATAAGATGCGAACTGTGCAAGGAATTGCGCCAAAATAGTATTGAAAAATTGTAAGCCATTCATGAAAAAAAATAAATAATGCTGTCATCAAAAAAGAATTATCCCTGGATAGTGGTAGGGCTACTCAGTATAGTAGCCTTGCTCAATTATATGGACAGGCAAATGCTTAGTACCATGCAGAATTCTATGAAGATAGATATTGCAGAACTAAACAAAGCAGAGTCTTTTGGATTTTTGATGGCCGTGTTTATGTATATCTATGGTATAATGAGCCCCATTGCAGGCACAATTGCAGACAGGGTTAACCGCAAGTGGCTGATAGTAGGCAGCTTGTTTGTATGGAGTGCGGTTACCTATGGTATGGGGCTTGCTACTACCTATAATCAATTGCTTGGCTTACGTGCTTTTATGGGTGTGAGCGAAGCGCTTTATATTCCTGCAGGGCTTTCATTAATAACCGATTACCATACCGGCAAAACCCGCTCTCTTGCAGTGGGCATACACATGACAGGGCTTTACCTGGGTCAGGCATTGGGCGGCTTTGGTGATACTGTTGCAGAAAAATTTTCATGGCATACCGCTTTTCATTGGTTTGGAATAATTGGTATTATTTATTCTGTAGTATTGATTTTGTTTTTGAAAGAAAGGAAATCTGATGAGCAGAAATCTATTTCTGATATGATTTATAAGCCACTTAAAATGCCTTTAAAGAAAGGCCTTGCAATGATTTTTTCTATGTCGGCATTTTGGGTTATCCTTTTTTATTTTGCAGCGCCAAGTTTACCGGGCTGGGCTATAAAAAACTGGATACCTACATTGTTTTCAGATAGCTTACAAATATCAATGTCTAAAGCCGGGCCTTTATCTACGGCAGTAATTGCAGCTTCCAGTTTTGTTGGCGCCGTTTTTATCGGTGGCCCTATTTCAGATAAATGGGTTCAAAAAAATCTGCGTGGCAGGGTGTACACAAGCGCCATTGGCCTTTCATTAACCATACCTTCATTAATATTACTAGGTTATGGCCATTCTTTTATGGTAGTAATTGGCGCTGCCATTTTATTTGGTGTTGGGTACGGAATGTTTGATGCCAACAATATGCCCATCCTATGCCAGTTTGTGCCATCTAAGTTAAGAGCTACTGCTTATGGGTTTATGAATATGGTTGGCATATTTGCAGGTGCTGCTGTTACCCAGGTTCTCGGAAAATTTAAAGACATCGGAAATTTTGGATTTGGCTTTGCCATTTTAAGTGTCATTGTATTGCTGGCTTTGATTGTACAGCTTTCTTTTCTTAGGCCAAAAACAATTGACTATGTTGGAGAGCAATAATTTAATTTCTATAAACAGATATTTTGTAAAAATATTTTTAAACAGTAAAATACATTTTTTAAGAAAATAATATTCAATTATTCTATCAATTCATTATCATCATGGGGTATTCTACAGAAGAGTTACAATCTTTATTACATTTTTATCAAAATCAGCTATTGGGCGATACGGTGCCTTTTTGGTTTCCACATAGCATTGATAAAGAATATGGTGGATTTTTATTGATGAGAGATGAAGACGGTAGCCTGATAGATGATGATAAAGCAGTGTGGATACAAGGAAGGGCTACCTGGCTATTATCAACATTGTACAATACTGTAGAAAAAAAACAAGAGTGGTTAGACGGAGCTAAAATTGGATACGATTTTTTAAATAAACATTGCTTTGATACGGATGGCCAAATGTTTTTTCATGTTGCAAGAAATGGAACAGCAATCCGTAAAAGAAGATATTTTTTTTCAGAAACATTTTATGTAATAGCAGCAGCGGCTTATGCCAAAGCAAGCGGAGATGAACAAGCAGCAGCCAATGCAAGAGAAGTTTTTGGCAACTGTATTGCTTATGCCACTGGCGAAAAAAAATTACTGCCAAAATATTCAGGTGTTCGGCCGGCAAAGGGTATTGGTGTACCCATGATAATGATGAATACGGCACAGCAGTTAAGAGAAACCATTGGAGATGAGCGCTGCGATGATTGGATTGCAAAATGGATATCAGAAATTGAAAAGGATTTTATTAAAGACGATATTAAATGTGTAATGGAGCAGGTAGCTCCCGATGGAAGCATTATAGATCATATTGACGGGCGTACACTTAATCCCGGCCACGCCATAGAAGGGGCCTGGTTTATTTTACATGAAGCAAAATACAGGAACAATGATCCGCATTTAATTGAATTGGGTTGCAAAATACTTGATTATATGTGGGAGAGAGGTTGGGATAAACAGCATGGCGGCATTTTATATTTCAGAGATGTGTATAATAAACCGGTGCAGGAGTATTGGCAGGACATGAAATTTTGGTGGCCGCATAATGAAACAATCATTGCCACCTTACTGGCTTATTTAATGACGGGTAATGAAAAATATGCTGAATGGCATAAGATGGTGCATGACTATTCTTACCAACATTTTCACGACAAAAAAAATGGTGAATGGTTTGGGTACCTGCACCGGGATGGTACCATAGCGCAAACAGCTAAAGGAAATTTATACAAAGGACCTTTTCATTTGCCAAGGCAAGAATGGTATTGTGGCCAGGTGCTTCAATCATTTTTAAAAAAGTAAAAAAAGATACTACTAAACCAATAACACAAACATTTACATTTTTTATTTATTATTTTTTATGAAACATTTTTTAAGAAAAATTAAAACCATTTTTGTAATGATTTTAATAATGGGAGTGGCCCTACCTACCTTGGCACAAAGCGGCAAAGCTTTAAACCTTGATGGTGTAAATGCTTATATGAGTGTAGCAGATGCAACTGATTTGAATATTGGCACGGGCCAGAGTTTTAGTTTTACCTGCTGGGTTAAAACCAACAGTTTTGCTAAACGAATTTTTAGTAAAAGAGCTGCACCTTATGCCCCTACAAATCCTGGGTATGAGTTTATTAACAATTCATCACCCGGCGGGCAATTTGGTGTAAACCTGAGAGCAACTGACGGAACCAATGCTGGCCCTGCATTTGGCAGCACTAATGTTACCGACAACCAATGGCATCACCTTGCTATGGTGGTAAACACAACTGACAACACTTGTAAAATTTATGTGGATGGGGGTTTACAACAAACAAGTACAAATGCAATTATTGGCAGCGGAAGTTTTGCTTCTACTGTTAACTTAATTATTGGCGCAAACAATGATCTTTCTTTATTTTTAGCAGGGCAGATGGATAATATACGGGTATGGTCAAAAGCTCTTTCGGCTGCTGAAGTAACTACCGATATGACATCAACCATTTCAGGCCCTACAACCAATTTAATTGCTGCCTGGGATTTTGAAAGTGTAACAATAAATTCTGTACCGGATGTATCGGGTAATGGGCATACGGGTACCCTTAATGGAAATTTTGCGATAGTAAATGTTTGCAGCAAAGTTTTATCACTCGATGGAGTTAATTCTTTTATGAGTGTGCCGGACCATGCAGATTTAGATATTGCTCCGGGGCAAACCAAAACAATTACCTGTTGGATTAAAACTACTTCTACCAATACTTCACGTATTATAGCTAAGCGCTCTAATTCGAGTACACAAAACCCTTCTACTGCCGGCACTACAGGTACCGGTTATGAATTGTGGATGGGCAATGGCGCCAATGCAGGAAAAATTGCCGGAAATGCAGCCGCATGGAATACCACAACTAGTAGCTCTACAACTTTTAGCACCACCGCTTACAATGCTGGCACTGCCAACGATGGTAGCTGGCATCATTTAGCTGCTGTATTTGATAATGCAAGCGCTAATAAAACCGTAACTTTTTATTTAGATGCAGGTACCCCTAATGCAAGGGCAGGTACTTTTTCTAATACGTATGATTTTTCTACTGGTGTTGCATTTATTGTGGGCGCAGCCAGTAACAATACCAATTATTTTACCGGGCAAATGGATAATGTAAGAGTATGGAATACTGCCATGTCGCAATCGCAGGTAGCTGCAGATATGACTAATGTGGTAACCGGCCCTACTACCAACCTGTTGGCCGCATGGGATTTTGAAAATGCGGTTGGCACCAGTGTTCCGGATATCTCCGGAAACGGACATACCGGAACTTTGAATGGAAATGCAACTGTACTTACCATTTGTAATGGTATGCAATACCAGGCCACTAGTTTGGTGCAAACAGAATTGCCTGCCGGCAAAGGAGATGCTAATCAGCGTATTATTGCTGTAGATGTACAAACCACCGGTACGATAAGCCCCATCAGTCTTACATCTCTTGGCTTTACAATGAATGGCACTACTACACTTAGTGATGTAAGCGGGGTTAAAATTTATTATACAGGTAATAGCAACCGTTTTAATACTTCTACTCTTTTTGCATCAGTAACACCTGGCGCAGGTACGCTATCTGCCAATGGCACTCAAACACTTGGCAGCGGCGATAATTATTTTTGGATAGCTTATGATGTAGCTGCCGGGGCTACCGAAGGAAACTTATTGGATGCTACCTGCGAAAATATTACTGTAGGCGGCAATACCTATAATTTTACCTCTCCCAATAATACTGTAGCAGGCTCCCGAACCATTTTATTAGAAAATCAACTTTTGTTTGCCCCTGGCGATGCCGGCTCGGTAAGTTATCGCATCCCTGCTATTGTTACAGCCTCTGATGGTTCGTTAGTAACGGTAACTGATAAACGCTGGAATAATACTGCAGACCTGCCCAATAAAATAGACCTTGTAGTAAGACGTAGTACAGATAATGGGCAAACATGGTCATCTCCATTAACCATATCAAACTTTGGCGCTCCTACAGGCACTGGTGATGCTGCCCTGCTGGTAGATAAAATAAAAAATCCGGGTACCATCATTTGTATGTTTGCAGCCAACCAGGGTTTTGGAGCTTCTACAGCATCTAACCCAATAAAAGTACAATATTGCAAAAGCACTGATAACGGCATTACATGGTCGGCTCCTGCAGATGTTACCAATCAAATATATGGCGCAGGATGCAGCAATCCATATTCACAAACCTGGAACGGAGCTTTTGTATCATCTGGCCGGATGTTTCAATTGCGTAATGGCAGAATAATGGCAGTAATGGATGTAAGGCAAACCTCATCAGGCACTCAGGATAATTTTACTATTTATTCTGATGATGGCGGCACCACATGGGTAGCATTAACATCGGACCCTTCTACACATGGCATAGCTGCTGCGGGCCAGGCCAATGAGGCAAAGCTGGTAGAATTAGACAATGGAAATTTAATGATGAGTACAAGGCATAGTCCCAATCAGTTGATGAGCGTATCTACTAATGCGGGACTAACCTGGGGATCGGCAAGCAGCAATGCACAATTGGTAGAACCAAGTTGCAATGGCGATTTTATCCGTTATACTTCTACTGTGGATGGATATAATAAAAGCAGGTTGCTGCAATCTATTCCTAATAATTCGGGTACAAGAAAAAATGTATCGGTATTTATCAGTTATGATGAAGGTACTACCTGGAATACAAGCAAAACTATTTATCCGCAGGCTTCTGCTTATTCAAGCCTTACTATTTTACCAGATGGTACCATTGGGATGTATTATGAAAATGGCGAGTACGGTGACATCTATGATATGTATTTTGTAAGGTTTAGTTTAGACTGGTTAACCAATGGTGTAGATACCTATTTGCCTTCGGGTACACTGCCTTTGAGCCTTCTTAATTTTAATGGAAATGCAGATGTTCCTAATAAAAAAGTATTACTCAAATGGACAACAACAAATGAAGTAAATGTGAGCCATTTTGAAGTAGAATACAGTACAGATGGAAAACAATTTGCTAAAGCAGGCGAAGTAAAAGCAAATAATAATTCCGGAAATAATGAGTATGAATTTGTACATAGCCCCGGCTACTCAATACCAGTGATATATTATCGGTTAAAAACGGTAGATGTAGATGGTAAAGTTGCTTATAGCAGGGTGTTGCAATTTAGATTTGATAAAGTTCAATCATTAACCGTTACGCCAAACCCAATGGGAAGCGTAGTTTCTGTAAATGTATCTGTAAATGGAACAGCAAAATTACTTGTCATCAATGCAGCAGGGGCTGTAGTTAAAAACATGTCAGTAAGTACTAACTCATTTACAATTGACACCCAAAAATTTACCTCCGGGCTTTATTATTTCAAATTGTTAGGAGCCGATGGTTTTGAGAAAATTGTAAAAGTAGTCAAGCAGTAATTTTTAGTTTTGTAGTTTTCATTGCCTGTGTAATATTATTTAATTGCACAGGCATTTTTTTTTGTGCAAAAAAATAATTGGCTGAAAGCCTTGCATAGCCCAGTATATATAGTTTATGAATGATTTTTTAATGTGAGGGGTAAATATCCTTTCTTTTATTTTAGCCATACAATCTGTATTTTTACACGCAGCAGAACAATTAATAATTCAATAGGATTCTCCTAAACAATATGAAATACATTTTTATAAGTATAATACTGTTTCCTGCTACTTTATTTTCGCAATTAAAGGTTGCTTTTATATTTTCTGATAATATGGTATTGCAAAGAAATAACCCCATACATATTTGGGGCACTGCTACTCCCCGGCAGCAGGTATCAGTATCTTTTAATAATGAACATAAATCTGTAATTGTAAAAAATGATTCTACCTGGAGTGTATATCTTCATCAGCAAGAGGCCAATAGTAATGCACAAACGCTACTGATAAAAAGTGGAAAAGATAAAATAGAAATTAAAAATATTTTGATTGGAGATATTTGGGTATGTACCGGCCAGTCTAATATGGAATGGCCTTTGTACAATGAAATGCATTTTGCAGAGGAAATAAAAAATACCAATCAACCACTTATCCGCATCAATAATCCACCACCTGCAGGCAGGTATGTGTATGGGGTAGCCTATGGCGATTCGCTCAACAAAAGGTTGAATAAAAAAGATTTTTATGCATGGGGCCAATGGCAAACCTGCGACAGCAATAGTGCAAAATCCATGAGTGCAGTAGCATATTATTTTGCAAAATCAATTGTAGGCAATACTAACATTCCAATTGGTTTAATTAATTTATCAATTGGTGGTGCGCCGCTTGAGGCATTTATCAGCACGGATGCTTTGAAAAACAATAAAGAATTTTCTGATAAAGTAAAAGGTAACTGGCTCTACAATAATGCCCTGCCGGAATGGATAAGAGAAAGAGGCTTGCAAAATGTTGGGAAAAACACGGGTGGTTTTCAGGATGAACTCGGATTGAACCATGCCTACAAACCCGGCTTTGCATTTGAATGTGGCGTGCAGCCAATATTATCATTTCCAATAAAAGGCGTAATCTGTTACCAGGGAGAAAGTAACTCACTCGACAAACCAAGGGTAGAAGAGTATAAAGATTTAATGCATTTATTAATTAATGAGTATCGTGCAAAGTGGAAACAACCCACGATGCCATTTTATTGGGTACAATTATCTTCCATTGATACCGCCTATTACCATTCTCAATATTGGCCGGAGTTTAGAGATGATCAACGCCAACTGATAAGCGAAGTAAAAAATGGCGGTATGGCAGTGTGCAGTGATATTGGATTAAATAACAGTGTGCATCCTACAAATAAAAAAGATGTAGGCGAAAGGCTGGCAAGATGGGCATTGCATGATGAGTATAACATTGCTATTACTCCATCTGGCCCTTTGCCCCTCTCTGCAAAATTTTTAAAAGATAAAGTAATCATTACTTTTAAGTATGCAAATGGCTTAAAAGCATCAAATGGCGAAGTTGTAAAAGGCTTTTCAATAGATGGGGAGCATGATGCACCTGTTATCATAAATAAAAATACAATTGAGATAAATGATGCTCAAAAACCGAAATTTGTTTATTATGGCTGGAAACCATTTACCGATGCAAATCTTGTAAATGCTGATAATCTACCGGCCTCCACCTTTAAACTTTTAGTAAAATGAAAAAATATTTTTTATTGCTAATTCTTTTTTTAGGAGGCTTTTGTACAACGAATGCCCAAAAAAAAGTGCCTGTATTTGTATCTGGTACCGAAGGCCATAAAAGTTATAGAATACCTGCTATTATTAGTACACCCAATGGAAACTTACTTGCATTTGCAGAGGGCAGGGTACATGGTAGTGGCGATTATGGTGATATTAATATTGTATTAAAAATTAGTAAAGATAAAGGTAAAACCTGGGGAGCCTTACAAACCGTAGTAGATGCTGATTCTTTGCAGGCAGGCAACCCGGCGCCGGTAGTAGATGTTACAGACCCGGCATATCCTGGTGGCAGAATTTTTTTATTTTATAATACCGGTAATAATCATGAGGGTGAAATTAGAAAAGGGCATGGCATAAGAGAAGTATGGTATAAAACATCTACAGATGGTGGGCATACATGGAGTGAAGCCGTAAATATTACTACTGAAACTCATCGCCCCATGCAACCATTGGTAAACCCCGCATATAATTTTGCGGAAGACTGGCGCAGCTATGCCAATACTCCCGGCCATGCCATGCAGTTTCAAAATGGTAAATACAAAGGAAGGATTTATGTAGCAGCCAATCACTCGGCAGGAAATCCGCAACCACAGTTTATGGATTATAAAGCTCATGGATTTTATACAGATGATCATGGTAAAACTTTTCATATAGGCGAAACCGTTAGTATGCCGGGTAGTAACGAATCTATGGCAACCGAGTTGAGTGATAATAAATTGATGATGAACAGCAGAAATCAAAGAGGAGACATAAGGGCAAGAATAGTTTCGATAAGTAATAATGGCGGCGAAAGCTGGGATACTACTTACTTTGATAAAACCTTGATAGACCCTGTAAACCAGGGCAGCATATTAACTATTGGCTATAAAAAAGGGAATGCCATTATAGCATTTTGCAATGCAGCCGATACAAAACGCAGGGACAATCTTACACTTAGAATAAGCTACAATGAGGGACACACCTGGAGCAAGCAATTTGAAATAGACAAAAGCCCCGGCAATGAAAAAAATGATTTTACCGCTTATTCTGATTTAGTAAAAATATCGCCTGATAAATTAGGGGTATTGTATGAAAGAGATGGATATTCACAAATTGTATTTACGGTTATTAAATGGAAATAAATTTTTTAAAATTGAAATTTTACAAATGAAAAAAACACTCCTTATTTTATTTTCTATTTGCTTTTTTAGTGTTGGCGTTCAGGCACAAGGTAGCAAGCACAGTTTTACGTTAGGTAAATCAGAATTTTTGTTAGATGGGAAACCTCTGCAAATTATCAGTGGCGAAATGCACCCCGGCCGCATACCACAAGAGTATTGGCGCCAACGTATTCAAATGGCAAAGGCAATGGGCTGCAATACCATTGCTGCCTATGTTTTTTGGAACCACCAGGAAACATCAGAAGGAGTTTTTGATTTTAAATCTGACAACAGAGATGTGGCAAAATTTATTAAGATTTGCCAGCAAGAGGGTATGTGGGTATTGCTTCGCCCGGGCCCGTATGTGTGTGCAGAGTGGGATTTTGGCGGACTTCCCCCTTATCTGCTTAAAATACCTGATATTAAAATACGCTGTATGGATCCAAGGTATATGGCAGCAGTAACAAGGTATGTAAACAGATTGTCAAAAGAAGTGGCGCCATTGCAATGTATTTATGGAGGACCAATATTGATGGTGCAGGTAGAAAATGAATATGGAAGTTTTGGTAATGATAAAACTTACATGGAAACATTGAGAAATCTTTGGATTAAAAATGGCATTAAAGTGCCGTTTTATACATCAGATGGTCCATCAGGTGCCATGCTTGATGCAGGAAATATAGATGGGGCTGCCATTGGCTTAGATAGCGGATCTGACTCAGCAGCTTTTGCTACAGCGCACCATCGCAATGCCAATGTGCCTTCATTTAGCGGCGAAACATACCCCGGATGGTTAACGCATTGGGGCGAAAAATGGCAAAGGCCCGATACAAATTCTCTTAAAAATGAAATTGAATTTTTATTGAAAAATAAAAAATCATTCAATTTTTATGTGATACATGGCGGCACCAATTTTGGTTTCACTGCCGGCGCCAATGCATCATCACCTACATCGTACCAACCCGATATTACCAGCTACGATTATGATGCGCCTATCAACGAGCAAGGCGAGCCTACAGCAAAATATTTTATGCTACGCAATCTAATACAGCAATATGTAAATTATAAAATACCGGATGTACCTGCATCAATAAAAACAATTGAAATACCCTCTATTGAAATGAAAAAATCATATAGTTTATGGGATTATCATTTGCCTTCCATACAATCTGCACAGCCAAAGCCTATGGAAATGTATAACCAAAACCAGGGATTAATTTTATATAAAACAAAATTAATTGGGCATAAAAGCGGGCGCTTAAAAATTTGGGAACCGCATGATTATGCATTGGTTTTCTTAAATGGAAAGTTTATTGACACCGTTTACCGTGATGGCGGAAAATGGGAAGTAAACCTGCCAAAATCAGACGTAAAAAATCCTGAACTTGAAATATTAGTAGAAGGAATGGGGCATATAAATTTTGCACAATTTATGATTGACAGAAAGGGGATAACTGACAGGGTTACACTAAATGGAATGACCCTTATGAACTGGCAAACCACTTTACTACCAATGGATGAAAAATTTATTGCGTCCAAAAAACCGGTTGTAAACAAAAGTAATGAAGATAAACCTTGCACTTTTTTTGAAGGCAATTTTGAATTGAGCAATACCGGCGATACATATTTTGATATGAGTAATTATTTTAAAGGTGTGGTGTACATCAATGGCCACAACCTTGGCCGTTACTGGAATATAGGCCCTCAGCAGCGCTTGTACTGCCCTGCATCCTGGCTTAAAAAAGGTAAAAACTCGATTGTTGTATTTGACTTATTGCAAACCAATGCCATGCCTGTACAAACTAAAGCTCACTTAACCAATTAATTTTATTAGAATGATTTTAAAGAAAATATGCTTACTATTATTAATGTCATCACCTCTAATTGTAATGGCACAAAAACCAATCTTCATTCCACAGCCGGTAAGTTTGCAATATGGCACCGGAAATTTTTTGATTGACAACAATACATTTATAAAATTTAATAAATCGGATAAAGAATTACAGCAAGCTGCATCTTTTTTTAAAAGCGCCATCAACAATATTAGTGGCATAGAGCTGGCTGAAAATAAAGTACTACAAAAGACAATAGAATTAAAATTTATCAGCAATGCTACTTTGGGAGATGAAGGATACCTGCTGCATGTAATGCCAAATGTTATTCAGATAGAAGCTAATAAAAAAGCAGGAATCATTTATGGTATGCAGACTTTATTTCAAGCCCTGCCTGCAATTCGTACCAATGCTGCATTGGAAGTGCCTTGCATGGATGTAAAAGATTATCCCCGGTTTAAATGGAGGGGTATGCACCTTGATGTGAGCCGTCATTTTTTTGGGCCCGAATTTGTAAAAGAGTATATCAATCTTTTAGCATCCTATAAAATGAATGTTTTTCACTGGCATTTAGTAGATGATCAGGGATGGCGAATTGAGATAAAAAAATATCCGCTTCTTACAAAGGTAGGAGCCTGGAGGGTAGATGAAACCGGTAAAGTATGGGGCGACAGGCCACAGGCAAAACCCGGCGAGCCGGCTACTTACGGTGGCTACTATACGCAGCAGCAAATAAAAGATATTGTAAAGTATGCCGCAGAGCGAAATGTAACTATTGTGCCAGAAATAGAAATGCCCGGCCATGTGGCTTCTGCCATTGCCGCTTATCCTGCATTGAGTTGTACGCAGCAGCCACAGTTGCCTTTAACGGGGGGTGATTATACCAATATGTCATCTAATTATTGCGCAGGCAATGATAGTGTATTTTTGTTTTTGCAAAATGTATTAACAGAAGTTATTAATTTATTCCCTTCAAAATATATTCATATTGGCGGTGATGAAGTAGATAAAACCCCCTGGAAAAATTGCCCCAAATGCCAGGCAAGAATTAAAGCTGAAGGATTGAAAGATGAAGAAGGGCTTCAAAGTTATTTTATAAAAAGGATAGAAAAATTTATTGTCAGCAAAGGCCGAAAGATGATTGGCTGGGACGAAATACTGGAAGGAGGACTTGCGCCGGAAGCTACGGTGATGAGCTGGCGTGGCGAATCCGGCGGCATACAAGCAGCAAAGATGAACCACGATGTAGTAATGACACCGGGTTTCCCACTTTACTTTGATCACTATCAGGCAGGGCCCGAGGGCGAGCCAAGGGCAATAGGAGGGATGAACACTTTACGAAATGTGTATGAATATGAACCCGTACCTAAAGAGTTAGATTCTAATCAGGCGAAATATGTTTTGGGCGCTCAGGCTAATCTTTGGGGAGAGTTTATTACAAAACCGGAGCAGGTAGAGTACATGGTATTGCCTCGTATGCTGGCATTGGCAGAAGTAGTCTGGAGCCCCAAACAAACGAGAGACTGGAATAATTTTAATCAGCGATTACAACCACAGTTTAAAAAATTTGAACAGCTTAGTTACCATTATTGCGAAGGAAATTTTACAGTAGGCATTAAGCCGGTATCTGCTAATGGAAAATTAAGTGCCGTACTTACAACCGATGCATTAAATGGAGAAATTTATTATACCACAGATGGCACTACTCCTACTTTGCAAAGTACAAAATACAGCGGCCCTGTCAATATTGATTCTTCTGTGTTGCTGAAAGCAGTTACAGTGGTAGATGGGGTTATTAAAAGCAAAGTGCCGGCGCAGCAAAATTTTGTGATGCATAAAGCCATCGGAAAAAATGTAATGTATTCAAATCCTCCAAGCAGGTATTACCAGGCAAGCGGGCCTAATACATTAACAGATGGTGTAAGAGGTACATTTGCTGTAAGCAAATACTGGCACGGCTTTTCGGGTAAAGATTTAATTGCAACTATTGATTTAGGTGAAATAACAAATATACATTCCATTGCATTAGGTTGCCTGCAACATTATAGTGATTGGATTTTTATGCCATCTTCAGTAAAGTTTGAAGTATCAGATGATGGGAAAAATTTTACTGAGATACAAACGCTAAAAAACACTATATCCGTTGATGAGAAAGCTTCAATCATAAATGATTTTACAGCAAATTTTGAGAGTAAAAATACAAGATACATAAGGGTTACCGCTAGTAATACAGTTTGCCCCAAAGATCACCCCGGCGCAGGAAAACCAGCCTGGATATTTGCAGATGAAATCATTGTAAAATAATTATACTTATGAAACATATTACTAAAGTTATTATTGGCTTGTTCTTTTTTGCAAGTATGCAAAATGTATCAGCCCAGGTTTATTCTTCTACAGGCCAATTACTTTCACCCACACCACCGATGGGCTGGATGAGCTGGAATTTTTTTGGAGACAATATAAATGAGAAAGATTTAATGGAAATGGCAGATGCATTGGTAAGCAGTGGAATGAAGGATGCAGGATATGAATATATTTTTATTGATGATGGCTGGCAGGGCGGAAGAGATAAAAAAAATAATATGATTGCTGATCCTGTAAAGTTTCCATCGGGCATAAAGGCATTAGCAGGATATGTGCATAGCAAAGGTTTGAAACTTGGTATTTACAGTGATGCTGCTCAACTTACCTGTGCCGGTTATACCGCAAGCCTTGGTTTTGAAGAGCAGGATGCAAAAACATTTGCACAATGGGATGTTGATTACTTAAAATATGATTATTGCAACGCACCTTCAGATGCCATTACTGCGCAAGTTCGTTACAAGGCAATGGCTGATGCATTAAGAAAAAGTGGTAGAGAAATATTATTTGGAGTGTGTGAGTGGGGAGGAAGGCAGCCCTGGCGCTGGGCATCGCAGATAGGCGGGCAATTGTGGCGTACTACGGATGATGTAAGAGACAAATGGGAAAAAAAGCCAACAGAGAAATGGGGTGTAGGCGTTATGGATATTTTAGATGTGAATGCAGAGCTAAATAATTATGCCGGGCCAGGCCATTGGAACGATCCGGATATGCTCATAACCGGACTGTATGGAAAAAAAGGCCCTTCCGGCGATGGAGGCGGAGTTGGCTGTAACGACATAGAATACCAAAGCCAATTTAGCTTATGGGCAATGATGAATGCGCCCTTGTATGCTACCAACGACTTGCGCAATATGAACAATGCTACCAAAAATATTTTGCTCAATAAAGATATGATTGCTATCAACCAGGATGCACTAGGTAAGCAGGCAGAGCGGAAAATAAAAACAGCATCTTGGAATATTTTTACCAAGCCGCTTGCCAATGGAGATGTTGCAGTAGCTATCTTAAACCGTGGCAACACAGATGCAGCTTATGTACTTAACCTTTCAGCAATTGGGCTCACCGGAAAATACGAGTGGTACGATGTGTGGGAGCATAAGACCATTAGTAAGAGTAACAAATGGAACGGGATGGTTAAATGCCACGAGACTAAAGTGTTTCGACTAAAGTTGCTAAAATAATCTGCTGATGTTATTTGTATTATTTTGCATGCTTCTGTAATGCAAATGCATTTTACTGCCAATTGGCATGCTTCATTTTATTTTTTTTAAAATATTTTATGCAATTCAAAAAAATATTTTAATTAGTTAGGAATCCTTACTATATTTGTTTCGGCGATATTGCCGGATAAATAAATAATTCTAACATGAGCAAGTCAGTTTTTTATCATGCCGGTTGCCCTGTGTGCATGAGTGCAGAGCATGATATTATTAGCCTGCTTGGCGAAAACAATGTAGAAGTGGTACACTTTGGTACAGACAAATCAAGAATTGCAGAAGCTGAGAAAGCAGGAGTAAAATCAGTGCCGGCGTTGGTTACACCAAATGGTAATGTGCTTCATATTAATTTTGGAGCATCAATGGCAGATGTAAAGGGCTAACAAAAAATCCCCACTCAGATTGTATGAACATCTAAGTGGGGATTTTTTGTTTCTTTTTATATCAAGACAAAAAGTAAATACAGAAAAAACAAATAGGATTAAAGGTTTGAAATAAAAATAACCAATCCTGAAGATTTATTAATTAATTGAAATTAAAAATTAGTAAAATGAAAGTAGCAGTGTGGGATACTTATGTAACCCGTAAAAATGGAGATGTAATGCATTTTGATATAATTGTGCCAGCCCATATTAAAGACGAGCAGGTGATTTATTCTTTTGGTAAAGAATATCTTGACTCAAAAAATGAAACCGGGCAAGCCTTATCCTCAAAGGAGTGTAGCTTTTGCCATGTAGAAACTGTAAAGCCCGAATGGGAAAATACCATCATTTACAAGGGATATTTTATATTTGAAATGGAAAACTGTAAGGAATGAAATCTAAATTGATCAATATATCTGACTTTGAGCCGGAGCAGCAAATCAATAGTATTGATAGCAAGATAGTAGCATCTTTGGAGCGTATTTCACAAGCATTTAGAGTATTACTTTGGCAGGAGAGCAAAGAGTTTACATTAAGCCCCATACAAATACAGGTGCTGATATTTTTATTGCACCATAGCCCCGAAAAAAGAAAAGTAAGCTATCTGGCAGACGAATTTAATCTCACTAAGGCCACCATTAGCGATTCTGTAAAAATTTTGGAAGAGAAGAGATTCATTACAAAAGAATATGATGCTAATGACAGTAGAAGCTACATGATTCACCTCACCAAAAAAGGAAAAGACATAGCTGCAAAAGCCGGTTTTTTTACAAAAGAAATTCGCCAACCCATTATCAATTTAAATCAGGATAATAAAGAAAATTTATTATTGAGTTTATTGGGAGTAATCAGCCACCTCAATCAGGCAGGTGTTATTACCGTACAGCGCATGTGTAAGAGCTGTGCCTATTACAGGCCATCTGTCAATGGGCAAACACATTTTTGCAATTTACTCAATCAGCCATTAAGAGATATTGACCTTCGCATTGACTGCCCCGAGCATCAATTAAAAATATAAAAAAGCCGGATAACTTTTACAACAAATATTTGTACGTATTATTATATGCTTTTGAGAAAGACTTCATTCTACATACTTTTTATTTTGTTACCTTTAGGCATGTAAAGCGGCTAAATATTTTTCTGTAAATTTTGTTGAAATCTTATAGAAAAAATGTTGCATCTGCAATAATGTTATTGACTTTGTATTTTCATTTTTAATAATATAGCAGGTTTGTAGCCACTTATTGGAGTTGTTGTTTTCTTCCGTAACCGGTATCTGTTTCAATATTTAAGGTAAAATTTGTAATGAAAAAAAATATCCTATTACTTGCTTCACTGTTTTTCTGTTGTAATTTATTTGCTCAATCTGCTGCAACCAAAGATTTAATGCAGCGGCTTATTAAAGAAGATTTTGAATTTGCGGATACACAATACCGTTATATGATGACTCTTGCCCCGCCCAATAAAATGCCGCAGAGCTATAATGAAAAAGAAAATAAATTAATTGCCAACAATATTACCTGGTGGTGTAGTGGTTTTTACCCAGGTGTACTATGGTATATTTATGAGCAAACCGGCAACAGTACCATAAAGCAGGAAGCCGAAAGAGCTTTGCAGGTTATTGAATCCAACCAAAGCTTTACCGGCAATCACGATCTGGGTTTTATGATGTATTGCAGCTTTGGCAATGCTTATCGGCTTACAAAAGATGAAAAGTATAAGAATATCATTTTCCATTCTTCACAATCTTTGGCTACACGCTACCGCCCTTCTATTAAGTGCATTCAATCATGGGATAGTAGTGCAAGGTTTTTTTGCCCGGTAATTATTGATAATATGATGAACCTTGAAATGCTATGCTGGACATCGCAACAGGGTGGTAGTAAAAAGTATTTGGATATTGCCGTCAACCATGCCAATACTACTTTAAAAAATCATTTTAGGCCCAATTATAGTTCTTATCATGTAGTGGATTATAATTTGCAAACCGGTGCAGTTCGCCGCAAAGCCACCTGGCAGGGTGCTGCAGATTGTTCGCCCTGGGCAAGAGGGCAGGCTTGGGGGCTTTATGGATATACCATGATGTACCGCTTTACAAAAAATAAAAAATATTTAGTGCAGGCACAAAATATTGCAAAATTTATTTTAAATCATCCCAACCTGCCTGCAGATAAAATTCCTTACTGGGATTTTAATGCACCTTTAATACCTACGGCTAAAAGAGATGCATCTGCCGCAGCCATTACGGCTTCTGCATTGCTGGAGTTAGGGCAATATACACAGGGAGTTGATAAAAATAAATTTGTGAACGATGCTAAATTGATTTTACAATCACTCTCTTCAGATGCATACAGGGCAAAACCCGGCGAAAATGGAGGCTTTATTTTAAAACATAGTACAGGAGCTTATCCTCAAAATTCGGAGATAGATGTGCCTTTGATTTATGCCGATTATTATTTTTTAGAAGCTTTGAAAAGGTACAAGGATTGGTATTTGTAATGATGAAGAGTTTAGAGAAATTATAAAAACAGAGAGCCATGTTTAGAAAATGTATAACCTTGTTTTTTCTTACAGCACTGATGATGCCTGCAACCTTAATGGCTCAAAAAATTAATAAGAAATCCATAAAAACGGTTACCATCACCACCGGAATACAGGATAGAGAATATTGGTGCAATCTTTTATATAAAATGGCCTCGCCAGTAATTTTTAATTTGGCTAATAGTACGCTCAAAAAAAATATGCCGGTAGAGAAGGCTCCGGGCTATGGGCTGAATGCGGCAAAAGTAACTTACTTAGAAGCGGTAGGCCGCACAATGGCAGGTGTAGCGCCCTGGCTTGCATTGCCTGATGATGATACTAAGGAAGGTAAACAGCGAAAAGAATTGAGGCTTGCCTTGCTCAAAGGAATTGCAAATGCTGTAGATCCCAATAATCCTGACTATTTAAATTTTACCAGCGAAAGCCAGCCCATTGTAGATGCAGCCTATATGGCTCAGGCTTTTTTACGAGCGCCAAAAGCTCTTTGGGAGCCTTTGGATAGTCTTACCAAACAAAGAATAGCCAAAGAATTTATTTCATTGCGTACACGAACCGGTGCTTATAACAATTGGTTGTTATTTGCAGGTATTAACGAGGCATTTTTATGGAGTATTGGCGAGCATCCCGACCCTGCAAGGATACAATTTGCTCAAAAGAAAATAAACGAATGGTATGTGGGCGATGGTTGGTATAGCGATGGCCCTACGTTTAGTATGGATTATTATAACAGCTATGTTATTCAGCCAATGCTGATTGATTTTAATAAAATATTATTAGATAAAAAAAGAATTAGTAAGGATGAGTATGATGTATCCTTAAAAAGAATCATACGCTTCTCCGAATTTCTTGAAAGAATAATTGCTCCTGATGGTACTTATCCTGCATTTGGGCGCTCAATTACCTATCGTACCGGGGCTTTTCAGGCTTTGGCACAAACAGCATTAATGGAAAAATTGCCAGATCAAATATCTCCTGCGCAGGTACGATGTGCTTTATCAGCAGTAATGCACCGTATGTATGATGAGTGTAATAATTTCGATAGCAGCGGTTGGTTGGTTTTGGGTTTTTGTGGGCATCAGCCCATGATTGCAGATGTATATACTTCTACAGGAAGTTTGTACATGGCTACGCTTGGTTTTTTGCCATTAGGGTTGCCTGCAGATAATAAATTTTGGACAGACCCTGCAGCAGAATGGACAGCTAAAAAAGCCTGGAAGAGTGAGCCTTTTAAGAAAGATTACCATGTAGAATATTAAATAAAACTTAGAATATTTTATCCCAAATAATGTTTTAACTTTCTACTATAAAATTAATTAGCGTATCTATTTTCTAATATTATAATTATTAATTTTGAAATTACTATGATGCTTAAAAAACAGTTAACCTTACTTTCTTTATTTTTCAGCCCCTTTATTTTATTTGCTCAAAAGCCGATTGAATATTATACTACCATCTCACCAAATGAAAGTGCAAATCAAATTATTAATAAGGCAGCCAATCTTGTACCGGCACAAAGACAATTAAATTGGCAACAAATGGAACTTACTGCCTTTCTACATTTTGGAATAAACACATTTACTAATAAAGAGTGGGGCGATGGCACAGAAGATCCAAAGCTATTCAATCCAACAAATCTTAATACAGACCAATGGGTAAAAACCTGTAAAGATGCAGGGTTTAAGCTGGTTATTCTTACTGCTAAGCACCACGATGGATTTTGTTTGTGGCCAAGTAAATACACAGAACACTCCGTAAAAAACAGTTTATGGAAAAATGGAAAAGGGGATGTGATGAAAGAGCTTGCAGCCTCCTGTAAAAAATTTGGGATGCATTTAGGTGTTTACCTATCACCCTGGGATCGCAATTCTAAATTATATGGTACAGAGGCATATAATGATTATTTTATAAACCAATTAACAGAGTTGCTTACACAATATGGAAAAATAGATGAAGTGTGGTTTGATGGCGCCAATGGCGAAGGCCCTAATGGTAAAAAGCAGGAATATGATTTTGGCAGGTGGTACAAGCTTATACGCCAATTGCAACCTCAGGCGGTAATAGCTGTAATGGGCCCCGATGTAAGATGGGTGGGCACTGAAACAGGGAGGGGAAGAGAAACTGAATGGAGCGTAGTGCCTGCAGATGCACAGTCGCAGGAAAATATTGCCGCAGGTTCGCAAAGCAATGTAATATACAAACCATCAGGCGATATGATGGGAGATGTGCTGGGAAGTAGAGAGCAAATTATAAAAGCCAAAGCATTGGTATGGTATCCTGCTGAAACAGATGTATCCATTCGCCCGGGATGGTTTTATCATGATAAGGAAAATAATAATGTAAAAACAGCAAAACAACTCAATGATGTTTATTTTAGTTCAGTTGGTAGAAATGGCGTTTTGTTGTTAAATATACCACCAAACAAAAATGGGCTGATACAAACAGAAGATTCATTACACTTAATGCAATGGGCTGCCATGCGATACAATACCTTTAATAAAAATATTGCAAAATCTGCAACTATTCAACTGAGCAGTGGTAAGCACCCAAAGGCTTTAACTGATGGCAACTATCATACATTTTGGACAAGCAGTTCTTCTAAAGATACCATGGCAACCATTACTTTTTCATTTGCAACTAATCAAAAGTTTAATGTACTTTGTTTGCAGGAAAACATCAAGGTAGGCCAACGGATTGAAAAATTTAATGCTAGCTATTGGAATGGGAAAAATTGGGAACCATTTGCTTCCGGCACAACGGTTGGGTATAAACGCTTATTGACTTTCCCCGAAATTAATACCCGTAAAGTGCAATTAAATATTTTATCTTCAAGATTAAACCCAACACTGAGCGAAGTAGGGTTTTATTTTGAAAAGTCAGATTGATTTTTTTTAAAATTTTTTTTATGAAAATACTCCGTGTTGTATCACTGGCAATTTTTCTACTATTGAATTTGAGCGTAGTTGCTCAACAACGCCCCAATATTGTTATCATCATTTCAGATGACCATGCCTATCAGGCTATCAG
>JAFDXD010000011.1 GCA_018268135.1 Bacteroidota bacterium | reverse complement strand
TTGTAAAAAATTTTAATGGCATCTTAATTCTGAGCAGAGATTTAAAAGGGCAGGCCATCCTGCACCAGCAGCCAATTACATTAAATGAAAGCAATGAAGGCGCCAGGCTTGTTAAAATAAATGATTCGGCATGGGCAGATGCTGCCATTGATAAAATAGTAGAGCCATCTGTTTCTCCAGAATATTTTGGCATTACAGATAGTATAGTAGTTGATAATCGCAATGGTACAATGGCTATTGCCGGATTGCAAAAAGATGATATAGTATCTGCATCGTTAAATGGCATTACCATGCTTGATCTTTTTTCTCCTACAAAAAAGATACATACAGAAGATGTGTCATTAGATACCGGGTGGAATATACTTGCTTTGTTTGCAGATAAATTTGGAAATAGCGCTCGTAGCAAAACGAAGGCTAGTTTTACATTTGGCCATCAAACTTTCAAGCTCGATTTTAATAGAAGCCAGGATAGCGGCGCCGCTTTTATTTGTGCCAAAATATTTTGTACCCCACAGAGCCAAAGCGATACTTACTTTAAAGCATACCCAGCCATAGATACAGATGAGAATAATGCGAATAAAAATATTATCGCCGGCATTAGCACTACTTCTGGCAAAGTGCGGCTTGCAATATGGGATGATGCAGTAGAAGATGGCGATAGTATTTCCATAAAAATAAATGGGGAGTGGCTGGCAAGGGGATTGCCTGTAAAAAAGAAGCCGCAGTTTATAAACGTAATGCTAAAGCCCGGAAAAAATACCATTCACTTTTTTGCAGATAATGTGGGTAGCATACCACCTAATACATCCATACTCGAAATAATTGATGGAAATAAAAGAATGGCATTTACCCTGGATGCCCTGCCCGGCGAGCAGCATTTTATGAAAATATTTTATGATACAGAAAGTATAAAGAAATAAAAAAGTAAAGCCGCTGCATTACACAACGGCTTTGATTTTACACACCTGAGTTCACATTTTTATAATAAATATTACCTGATAAATAATTTAGAGTTGAGCACCTGGCTTTCTGTTTGTATTCTTATCAAATACATGCCTGTAGCCATTTTGCTTACATTGTAAATATTACTTGCATTGGGGCTTATTTGTTTTACCAGTTTACCGCTCATATCTACAATAGAGATGCCGGTAATTTTTTTATCGCATTGAATGTTGATAAAATCTGAAGCCGGGTTTGGCGAAATAATAATACCTGCTTCTTTAGAAAAATCTACCCTGGCAATATGGCTGTATTGATAACTGCCATCCATATTTATTTGTTTTAGCCTGTATTGATTGATACCTGTTGCCGGATTTGCATCGGTATATTGGTATAGATTGCGCCCATGTGTATTGTGTGCATTTACTTGTGTAATGGCCTGCCAGTGCAGATTATCGGTACTTCTTTCCAATATAAATTTTGAAAAATTTATTTCATTTTCAGTTTCCCAATTAAGCAGTACCACTTTGTTTTGCTTTACTGCATTAAAACTGGTAAGTGTAACCGGTAATACTACAAAATTATTTCTTGCAAAAAAGAAGGTAGAAAAAGTATTGATGCTGGCAGATAATACATAACCATATTCATAAGTTTCGGTGTTTGTAGAAAGCTTCTCGGGATTTTGCGATAGCGAAGAAGCACAGGAAGCCTGTTCATTTTTTAAGATGATAACATCACTAATGGTAGAAACTCCGGAAGGTTGACCAAGAGAATTTTGAGCATTTTTCAAAGCCAGAAACTCACTTGTTTTCATGTATAACCTAATATCAACATTGGAAGCCGGAGGATTTTGTACACTTATAGTCATGTTTCTATCGTCATAAAGCTGCTGCTGAGCATCTTCTCTTACAGTGCCGGAGTGTATGTACAAAGAGGTGCTCACCTGGCCTAAATTATTTCCATTGGCTTTTATTTCTGCTACTACTTCACCGGTATTATTTAATATGGGAACCCATTTATTATTATTGGTATTATCAATTGTTACCACGGGCTCTGCTTCGCAATTATTTGCAATACCGTTGGCTATAAAAGCCGGCGCTACTGTAAGCCCATTATGCGATATGGGTAAATTATAACTTGTATTGGTTGGGGTATAAGTTGACTGTAATGTGATTGTATTGGTAGTAGGGTCAAGAGCAATTACTGCAATATCATGATTAATATTTTTTGTGGAGCTATACAATTTATTTCCATTAACAGTTAACCCGCCTTCTGGCGAAAAGCCATTATTGTTTGCGCCGGTATAATCATACAACTTTGTAATGCTATTATTGCCAGGGTCAAAAGAAAAAATAGTACCATAGCTTATCCCCCCAGATGTAGCATTATTATACATTTTTCCATTATACAGTGCAAATGCGTTTCTTACATTGTACCCGGTAGTAGTTACATTAAAATCTGCTAAAGACACAGCAGTATTGGTGGCAGGGTCAAAAGAAAAAACACATCCATAATTATTAGCTCCACCTGAATTGGTGCATCCATACAGCTTATTATTATACAGTAAAAAATAAGAAGAAGGGCTGCCATTGTTATTTCCAAGATTGGCAATATCATACAGTTTTGTAAGTACCGCTGTGGCAGGGTCATAGCTAAAAATGATCCCCAGGTTGCTCGTGCCGCCATTAGAAAGCATACCATAAAATTTATTGTTATAAAGTGTGAGGTCGCCATCGGGTTGTAAACCGGTACCCAGGGTTTGAATATCGGTTTTAGTATAAATATCTGTGGCTGGGTCGTAAGAAAATACTACTCCATAGTTAAGCGCTCCACCTTGCAGCGTCATTCCATACAATTTGCCATTATATACTGAAAGAGATGCATTAGGTACGCTTCCTAAAGGAGAGTTGTATAGATTAAATTTGTATTTGCGTGAATAAATATTTGTGGAAGGATCGTATTCCCACAAGGAGCCTGCATTAGTCTGCGGCCCTGTACTACAGGTGCCATACAATTTTCCATTTAGCAGTGTAGGTTTGCCGGTTGGTATTCTTCCGTTTTCGGGAGTATTAAAATTTAGTTTTTTAGTAACCGTGCCCGAAGCATAATCATATTCAAACAAACTGCCCTGATCGCTATACCCTCCATTATATGTAGTAGCATAAAATTTTGAATTGGAGAGAATAAGGCTACTGCCAGGTTTAATGGGGTTATCAGTATTATTAATTCCGAAATCATATTTTTTAGTAATGGTAGCTGGTGAAGCAGGATCCCATTCGTAAATGGTGCCGGTACTATTTGCACCACTATTGCTACACATGCCAATAAATTTAGTGCCGTTTACAACCCATTTACCTGCTGGCACCGACCCTGTTACAGAAGGGTTAAAATCGGCAAGTTTTGTAAAAGTATTGGTAGCGGGGTCAAGCTCAAAAATAGTACCTCCATACGATGCCCCATTCTGGCTTAGAGTGCCATACAATTTATTATTGTACACAATCATTTCGTTATTAGTACAAGTGGTACCGCTACTAGCGTCAAATACTTTTGCAATGGTAGTATTAGAGCCATTGGGCAGCAATGGGTCTATTACATACAATGCTCCTGCATCGTTGGCAGCGCCACGGTAGCTGGCACAGTATAGTTTATTATTATACACAGTTACATTGGTATAAAACCCCCATCCATTTCCCGCTCCGGGGCCGGTAAGGTCTAGTAAATCTTTATATGTATTGGTAGCGGGGTCCCACTCAAATACTACTCCAAAATTAGTGGCTGAGCCGCCGGTAATGGTGGTGCCATACATTTTCCCATTCATTAGTCTCAATGAATTTTGAGGAAAACCGCCGGTAGAAATATTAAAACTGTATTTTGTAGTGTAAACATTTGTTGCCGGATCCCATTCAAATATGGTACCGTAATAAGAAGCTCCATTGCCACTATTGGTTAAGCCATAAAATTTATTATTGTACAATAAAAGACTACCGTATGGGTTGGTACCATCGTTTGAAGATGGCGCTGCAGAACCAAACTCATATTTTTTTACATAAACATTAGTAGCAGGGTCATACTCAAATAGTACACCCATGTCGTTTTTCCCTCCTTTGGGAGTGAGCCCATACAATTTTCCATTGTAAGCCGCCAACTCTACATTAGCAGGATTGGCCCCAGGGTTAAATACCGGGAAACTGTAATGCAATTGTACGTTTTTACCGGTGCTATCTGTACTATATAAAAAACCATTACTGGAGTTATCACTCTGTGGATAGCCCCCTACCAGCCCAAACATGCGAGATACTCCCTGAGCATTTGCAGTACATACCAGCGCTGCAAAAAATAATAAACTGTAAAACTTTTTCATACAAAAAAATTAGGTGTGATAAAATAAAGGCGGACCTGCAGGTTTTATGAAGGATTTGAAATACGATGTAAAATTTTAAAAAACAAGCAGAGTTGACAATACATAATTTGTAGTACTTAAAATGAAAAAAATCCTACCTAATTTTAAGTATTGATTTTTTTTAACTGCTTTTATATGCTTAGATATTTTGCAATTTTTATTTTGTTGGCCTTTCATCTTTTAGCCCCGGCTCAAACGCCGTTTATAGATCAGCATGTAAAAAATTTATATGCAGCCGGTAACAACAATGAAAAATTACAAGAGCTTCTGATGCTCTGCTCTGTGCATGAAAGTTTGCATAAAGACAGTTTATTTAAATACGCCAACATAGCGGCCGGCCTGGCTGCATTGCAACAGGAAGATTGGAAAAAAACAGATGCACAAATTGCCCGCATCAATGCACTGATACGGTTAGGTAATACAGATAGCGCTTTAATATTAATAGAGCCTGAGCTTAAAAAAAATACGGTAACCAACCCGGCATCAAGAAAAAAATATTTTAAACTGGCTGCTCAAAAAGTAGATTGCTTTGGCGACAAGTCAAATTATACCACTGCATTGGCAGAGCTGTATAAAATAATAGTAGATGCCGAAAAATATAACGACTCTCTTGTACTTGCAAAAAACTGTAACACTATCGGTGTTATTCAATACAATCTTGATCATATTAGCGAAGCATTTAAATGGTATTTTAAAGGGCTGATGTATTGCCAGGCTACGCCAGAGTTTGCAGCAGTGTCAGGCGCCATCAATGTAAATATTGCAGAAACCTATAGATGGATTGAGAATACTGACTCTGCAAATTATTTTATTGATAAAGCCATTACACTCTGTACCCAAAGCCAAAACCTGTTTTTTCTGGCAAATGCCCTTAGGGTAAAAGCCAGTATTTATAAGCAGCAAAAACAATACGATAAGGCAGAAGAAACCATGATGCAATGTATTGCCCTGAGAGAAAAACTAGAAGGCAGGCTCACCTTTTCAAATGAGCAAATAGCCCTTGCCAATATTTATATGAATGCCGGCAATTATGATAAATCTATCAGCATACTTACCAATGCGCTATCGCAGGATCAGCAAAATAATAAAGTAGATGCTTTAAAAATATCGTACTACCGTAGCCTGGCTAAATGTTACAAACAAAAAGGAGATAATGTTAATTATACCAAAACCCTGGAAAAAATAATTGAGGCAAAAGATACTTTTTATGAAGAAAATTCGGCCCATGCAATTGCCGAATTGCAAACCAAATACGAAGTTCAAAAAAAGGAGAGTACTATCATTCAGCAAAAATTAGATTTAACCAAAAAAAATTATCTGTTTTATGGCTCTCTTATCTTAATTGCTTTTGCAATGGCGGTTGCGTGGCTGCTATTTAAAAATTACAGGCGCAAGCAAAAGCTGGCAATTAATAAAATGGTTTATGAAGAAAAAATGCTGGCAGCTCTTGCTGTAAAAGAAGCTGAAGAAAACGAACGTAAAAGAATAGCAGCCGACCTGCATGATAACCTCGGCGCCTATGCTGCCTCTATTGCTTCTAACTTAGACCAGATTTCTTTGGGAGAAGTGAGCCAGACCTGGGTAGTGCCATTGCAACAGTTAAGAAACAATTCGCAGGCAATTGTATCGCAGCTTGGAGATACTATCTGGGCTTTAAAAAAAGATGCACTTGCATTAACAGCCATTAGCGACAGGCTTAAAGCATTTATACAACGCATACAGCCAAGTTACCCAATGGTAAATATGGAAGTGCTGGAAAATATTAGCAATGATATGTTACTGACCCCGGCCCAGGCTTTTCACCTGTTTAGCATTTTGCGTGAAAGTATTATTAACGCACTTAGGCATAGCCATTGTAAAAATATTATTGTAAAAATAGAGGGCGCCACGCATTGGTATTTTACCGTAAGCGATGATGGGGATGGTATTGATATGCAAAAAATTGTTAGCAGCAATAATGGCCTTGCCAATATGCAACGCAGGGCTAAGGAGTTTGACTGGCAAATAAAATGGCAATTACAAAACCCCGGCACTATCATTCATATTTACCCTACTACAAAATAATTATTTTATTCTTTTATAATATTTCCAACTTTGCAATATGATACCTTCAAGTAAAATAAAAATTGTACTTACCGAAGATAATCCCATTAACAGGAGTACCTTTCTTCAAAAATTTTCTTTAATGGAAGGCTACGAGTTACTGTATGTAGCTACTAATGGCAATGAGTGTCTTTCTTTTTTAAAAGGCACCCCTGCTAAAAATCTCCCCGATATTATTTTTATGGATATTGAAATGCCTGTGCTTAATGGTATTCAAACCATTGCTATGGCCAAGTCTTTATATCCTCAAATCCATTTTATAGTACTCACTGTAATAGATGATGATGAAAAAATATTTCAGGCCATACAGGCCGGCGCTTCGGGATATTTACTCAAGCATGAGCCTGCCATTTTTTTACAGGAAGCCATCAACAATGTTTTGGAATATGGAGGTGCACCCATGAGCCCTGCCATTGCTCGAAAAGCTTTGCAACTATTGAGCAAGTCATCTTACGGCGGCGATCAGCCTGCACAACAGCAACTCCCCGAAAGAATAACCGGAAGGGAAGAAGAAATTTTAAAATATATGGTAAATGGATGGGATGCCAAACGCATTTCATCGGTATTAGATATTAGTGTGCTAACGGTAAGAAAACATATTGCCAATATTTATGAAAAATTACATGTGCAATCCCGTGCAGAAATTATTCACATGGCGCATCATAATAAATGGTTTAGCGCATAAGACAAATACCTTATTTTTTTATAAGCTTCTCTCCAAAAAAAATGCACCCTGTATGGATGCATTTTTAATGAAACCGGGGTTTTAATTCCTTGCCATTAAAAGGTATCTGATTTAATTGCGGTGCCTGCTCCGCCATTAATAAAAACTCTTACAGTGCCTGCTACAGCCAGCAAATTATAAGGGTCTGCTCCTTTGCTTCTCACATACAATACATTTTGCAATCCTTTAATACCGGTTGATGTAAGGGTGCCGCTAAATACATTAAAAATTTCTCCCTGAATGCCGGCAGCAGACTGATTGCGTAAAGTAAAAATTGAAAAATTATTTCCACTGCCAGAAATGTAGGTGGCTACCGGTGCTGCATTCAATACCCCCGTTGCAATTGCTTTTTGCTCTACTGTTAAGGTAAAAGCAGCATTATCCTGCCCCGAAAATCTAAATTTATAATCAGCATAAATAGAGCCGGCACTATTGCTGGGCGAGTTATCGTAAGTGCAACTGTCGGGGGTCATTAAATAAATGCCGTTTACAATAGGTGGCGTAGTGCCGCTATAAATGGTAGCCCCTCTTGCTACCAGTGAGTCTATCATACTTTGTGGCGCAATATTTACAATGGGAGCCGGAAAAGCCTGTGCTGGCGTACCCGGGGCGCTGTCTTTTTTGCAGGATGTTAGCAGCATTGCATTGATCAGCAAAAATGCTATTAGATAAATTACGGGTTTATTTGTTTTCATGATAAAATAAGTTTAAAGTTGATAAAAAATTTATACAAACATAATTGGGTACTAAACCTTCCGCAATACTTAATCTGTATTAGAAAAATGAAAAATTTTTAACTAACAACTGTTAGTTTTTTTAGCTACTTTTATCCCTTCAATAGTAATACCATGGCCATACACGATTTAGAAAATGCCTTTCAGCAAAAGATAGATAATGAAATAAAAATAGAGCCCAAAGACTGGATGCCGGATGCCTACCGCAAAACAAATACCAGGCAAATAAGCCAGCACGCCCATAGCGAAATAGTAGGCATGTTGCCCGAAGGCAACTGGATTACAAGGGCGCCCTCTTTAAAAAGAAAAGCCATCTTAATAGCCAAAGTGCAAGATGAAGCAGGCCATGGGCTTTATTTATACTCAGCAGCAGAAACCCTTGGCAGCAGCAGGGAGCAAATGATAGATGAATTACACAGCGGCAAAGCAAAATATTCATCCATCTTTAATTATCCAACCCTCACCTGGGCCGATATGGGAGCTATTGGATGGCTGGTAGATGGCGCTGCTATCTTAAACCAGGTAATGCTCTGCCGCACATCGTACGGGCCTTATGCTCGTGCCAATGTTCGTATTTGTAAAGAAGAAAGTTTTCATCAGCGCCAGGGTTTTGAAAGTTTGCTGGTACTATCTAAAGGCACCAAAGAGCAAAAAGAAATGTGTCAGGATGCCATCAACAGGTGGTGGTGGCCAAGCCTAATGATGTTTGGCCCCAAAGACAGCGAGAGCACCAATAGCGACCAAAGTATTAAATGGAAAATAAAACGCAAAACTAATGATGAGCTTCGCCGGCAGTTTGTAAATATGATTGCTGAGCAGGTAAAATTATTAGGCATGACCCTGCCCGACCCCGATTTAAAATATAATAACCAAACCGGGCAATACGATTTTGGCGAAATAAACTGGGACGAATTTTGGAATGTAGTAAAAGGCAATGGCCCCTGCAATGAGCAGCGCCTGCAAGCACGCCGCAAGGCCCATGAAGAAGGAGCCTGGGTAAGAGAAGCCGCAGTTGCCTATGCAGAAAAAAAGCAAAGCCGCCAGCCAAACGAAAAAACAGATGCAGCATAACCCTTCAATTAAAATGATCATTGTATGAAAATAAAAATTAAAAAATTTTATTACGGCGATATTCCCGGCGATGAAGCCGGGGAAAGTATAGCAAGCCCGACTATTACTAACGATAAAGCATGGCCGCTTTGGGAAATTTTTATTAGGAGCAAGCAGGGTCTCGATCATAAACATGCCGGCAGCCTGCATGCTGCAGATGCAGCCATGGCCATAGAAAATGCAAGGGATGTGTACACCCGCCGCCAGGAAGGTATTAGTATTTGGGCGGTAGAAAGTAAAAATATACACGCCAGCAACCCCGATGATGCCGAAAGTTTTTATGAACCCGCTTCCGATAAAATATATCGCCATCCGGGTTTTTACCAACTACCCGATGAGATAAAGCACATGTAGAATTTTGAAATAATGAATATGAACCCACTCATACAGTTTACCCTTTTTCTGGCTGACAGCAACCTCATTCTTTCGCAAAAAAATGCGGAGTGGTGCGGCCACGGCCCCATACTGGAGCAGGATATTGCCATCACCAATATTACACTCGACCTCTTAGGCCAGGCACGCTATTTTTATCAATATGCCGCAGAGCTAATGAATCAGGCAGGCCATACCCATATCACCGAAGACAGCCTCGCCTACCTGCGTACTGAAAGAGAATTTAAAAATTTATTATTATGCGAACAGCCCAATGGCGATTGGGCACAAACCGTATTGCGTCAATTTTTTTACAGCGTTTATCAGCAATCGTTATATCAACAAATATTACAGCAGTCCAATTCACAACTGTCAGCAATTGCAGAAAAATCTTTAAAAGAAATAACCTATCACATCAAATGGAGCAGCGAGTGGGTAGTAAGATTAGGCGATGGCACTCCTCTTAGCCATCACAAAATGCTACAAGCCATCAAGGCGTTGTGGCCCTATACCGGAGAGTTTTTTACGCCCACCGATTTCGAAAAAGAAATCATACCAATTGATTACGAAAAATTAAAAATGCAATGGATTGACAGCGTACAAAATGTATTGGAAGAAGCCGGCTTGCCAATGCCACAAAATATTTTTATGCATACCGGCGGAAAATTGGGCAGCCATACCGAGCACCTCGGGTATATCTTAGCCGAAATGCAGTACCTGCAACGAACCTACCCCAATGCACAATGGTAACAATATGCCACAAACTCAAGAAATATTAACCATCCTCGGGCAGGTTTGCGATCCCGAAATTCCCGTACTTTCTATCATAGACCTGGGAATTATAAGGCAGGTAAAAATTAGCGACAATCAAATTGAAATCATCATCACGCCTACCTACTCAGGCTGCCCGGCTATGGATGCCATTAGTATTGATATCAAATTAAAATTGATAGAGCATGGTTATAGCCAGGTAAAAATCACCAGCATCTTATCTCCCGCCTGGACAACCGACTGGATAACGGAGACGGGCAAACGAAAATTAAAAGCTTACGGAATTGCGCCTCCACAATACTCCGGCTCACCAGCGAAAAATGTAGAATGCCCCCAATGCCATTCGCAGCACACCAAATTACTCAGCCAGTTTGGCTCCACCGCATGCAAAGCATTGTATCAATGCAACGATTGCAAAGAGCCTTTTGATTATTTTAAATGCCATTAATAATTTACTGGGGCCATCATCATTTTTCCATCATCAGCATCAGCAGGCGCTGTACGCTATAGCCCTCGTGCCTCGGGGCTGCCGCTTCCATCGCCCGGCCATTCAGCAGTATATCTTTTCTCTGCAATACCAGTAGCTCTTTGCACATCTGCAAAGCAATACAAAGGCTTATGATTTATTTTTTAGCAAAGCAAACATGGCAATAAAAACCCAAATGATGTTTACAATCATTGATGGGTATGCATGATGCACAAACGTATGTATCACAAAAAATAAGCCGCCAAAAAAATTGGCGGCAATATATTTTAATGAATGGGTTTTCCATACACCATAAATATTTAAAGAATAAGCGCCTACAATAAGCACAGCGCCTATCCAGCCGATTATTTCTATCAAAATATTCATGCAGTCTATTTTATCCAATAGCCTGTTTCAGGTCTTCTACCAGGTCATCAGCATCTTCAATACCCACGCTAAGCCTTATCAGTCCATCAGTCAATCCGTTTTTAATACGCTCTTCACGAGGGATGCTTGCATGAGTCATACTAGCAGGGTGGTTTATCAGCGATTCTACCCCACCAAGGCTTTCGGCCAGCGAAAATAGTTTGGTAGAAGAAAGCAATTTTGTAGCAGCTTCTACGCTATCATCTTTTAAAGTAAAACTCATCATGCCTCCATAGCCACGCATTTGCAATTTAGCCACATCATGGTTTGGATGATCGGCAAAGCCACACCAATATACTTTAGATACACTGGGATGATTACGCAAAAAATGAGCAATCGTGTAACCGTTCTCGTTATGTTGCTTCATTCTTACATGCAGGGTTTTGATACCTCTCAATACCAAAAAACAATCCAATGGCCCTGGCACAGCGCCACAACTTTTTTGTATAAAATATAGTTGCTCACGCAGTGCTGCATCATTCATCACTAAGGCGCCTTGTATTACATCGCTATGGCCTCCCAGGTATTTAGTAGAAGAATGCATTACAATATCTGCCCCAAGGTCAAGCGGGTTTTGAAGATAGGGAGAGGCAAATGTATTGTCCACACAAAGGATGGCTTTAGCCTCTCTAGATATTTTGGCAACGGCATGAATATCCGTAATATTCATCAGTGGATTGGTAGGCGTTTCAATCCAGATGAGTTTGGTATTAGGTGTTACAGCCGCTTGTACATTTTTAGGATTAGTAGTATCTACATATATAAATTTGATACCAAACCGGGCAAATATTTTAGTAAACAAGCGATAAGTGCCTCCATACATATCATTGGCAGCAATAACCTCGTCGCCGGGGTTTAATAATTTTATTACAGCATCTGTAGCAGCCACACCACTGCTAAAAGCCAAACCAAATTTTCCATTTTCAATTTCAGCCAGTGCATCCTCCAAAGCCTTGCGGGTGGGGTTTTGGCTGCGGGCATATTCATACCCTTTGTTTACACCCGGCGCCTGCTGCACATAGGTAGATGTTTGATAAATGGGAGTCATTATAGCGCCGGTACTTGGGTCGGGCAATGTGCCTGCATGTATATATTTTGTAGCAGGTTTTTGAAATTTTGTACTCATCTTATATAATTATTGAGCTGCAAAAATACTTAGAAAACTTGCACAAGGGTATAATTATTTAGTGAGCTGTGCCGCACACAAATATCGCCAGTCTATATTGTTTGCTTCATTAGAATCTACTGCATGGTTTTTTCGCTTTAGCGCCGATGGTTTTAGTATTTTATCATTTACCAGTTTTTTTCTGGCTTCATGCAGGTAGTCAATAAATAATGGATCCATCATCCACTTTTTTTGCGGCGGCTCAAATCCAATTTTTTCCGACCGCCATACAATTGATTTATCCAGGCGATTGCTCATAATACTGCGTAGCAGCCATTTGGTATGCCCTTCGTTAATTTTATATTTTGTGGGCAGCGAAAAAATATACTGTACCAACTCAGCCATTAAAAATGGCAGCCTTACTTCTACCGAATGAGCCATACTGTTTCTATCCGCATAGCGGAGCAGTTCTTCCAATCCATTCTCCATAATATTAAAATATAAAATATCATTGAGTTTGGTAACAATGGGTTTGTGTATTCCTTCCCATTCCCTGCCTTTTAAATACATCAGCAGGTTTTTTGTAATATCATGGTTGGTAATAATTTTATTGTATTCTCTTTTTTCTAAAGCTATAGAGGCATGCAAGGGCAAAAAGGTGGCCAGTATATTTTTAGAATTCCATTTAAATGCCACATTGTTTTGCTGCAATAATGTTTTAGCTTTTTGTACTCCCCTAATATTAAACCTGCTTAATAATTCCTGTAAATACCAATGTACATATTTATGATACCCTGCCATGGTTTCATCTGCCCCCTGCCCATCCAGCAATACTTTTACCCCATTTTGCCTGGCAAGCTCAAATACTTTGTATTGTGCAAAAATACTGGCAGAGGTAAAAGGCTCTTCCTGGTGCCAGCACAGTTTTTCAAATTGATGAATGAGCTCTTCGGCAGTGGGTGTGGTAGTATAATTTTTTATGCCTAACTGTTGTACAACTTTATTGATATAACTACTCTCATCTTTTTCAAACCCCGGAAAGATGGCCGAAAAAGTTTTAAAATCGGCAGAAGGTTTTTGGGCATTCATCATTTGACTTACAAAGTATGAAATGGTAGAGCTATCAAGCCCACCGCTTAAGCTACATCCCACGGGTACATCACTTCGCAACCGCCTGCTAATGGAGCCTCTTAGTAGTTCTTCTACATTTTCAGAAGCAGTACTATCATTGGCAGGCTGCCTAAATTTTTGATTGATATCCCAATAACGTTTGATAGTAAATTTCATTTCTTCGGCATCCAATATGGCATAATGCGATGGTGGAAGTGAAAAAATATTTTTATAAAATGTTTGAGACTTATCTGTAGGGTTTTGTACATAACCTAATGTCAGATAATTTAAAAGCATTTTATGTTCTACTGTTTTATCAATACCTACTGCCCACAAGGCTTTCATTTCGCTGGCAAATACAAATGACGATTTATCTATAAAATAATAAAATGGTTTTTCTCCAAAGCGATCCCTGGCTGTAAACAATGTTTGATGTTTTTCATCCCAAATGGCAAAGGCAAACATGCCATCAAAAAATTGCAGGCATTTCTCTTTATAAAAGTCATAAGCTGCCAGTATTACTTCGGTATCGCTTTCAGTAATAAAATGGTAGCCGCTCTTTTGCAGTTCTTTTCTTAGCTCTACATAATTATATATTTCTCCATTATATACAATGCTGTACCGCTCCATATAATGCATGGGCTGGGCTGCAGCAGGGCTAAGGTCAATAATAGCCAGCCTGCGATGTGCCATGCCACAATTATTTTTTTTACTAACCCAATAGCCTTCACCATCGGGGCCACGGTGCTGCAAGGCATTGGCCATGCTTTTAAGCAATGATGTATTGATGAAAGATTGTTGGGGTGTAATTATTCCTGCTATGCCACACATGCTGTAAATATAATTATACCTGAGTTAAAGCAGGCGCTTACAAAATATTTTATTTTGAAAACTCAATGGGCAGTACTGCTTTTACATTATCCCAGGCCATTATGAGGTCTGCACCATACTTTGCCGGAGTAAATACCATGGTAAAATCTTCTACTGCCGGCACCTGCTGCATTACGGGGATATCAATTTTATAAATATCTTTTGTTTCATCCATGTGAAGGCCCCAGGTGTATAAGTTGCTGTTAAATACAATCGTCCATTTATCAGCCTCGGGTATGCAGTACAAAACATAAGTTCCTTTTGCAATATTTTTACCATTGATGCTTACATTTTTAAACAAGTCAATTTCCGTAGCTTCATTTGCTCCGAGCCTCCATGCTTTACCGTATTGACAAAGGCTTTGGGCAGTATTGCCAAATATTACCCGCCCTTTTTTATGTGGTCGGCTGTATATTACCCTTGCCACCGGAGGGATCGATGATTGTAAGTGATTCATTTTTTGCAAGGGATAATCTACCGGAAAATAGCTCATATCCATTGGCGACTGGTCTTCTGCAACATAAGGATTTTTTTCGGCAGCAGTTGCAGAATCTATAATAGTATGGGTGATGTTGGGCTTTGGCTTGTTATTACATGCAGCTATAATACATGTCAGCAAAAGCGGTAGCAGTAAGTTTTTAATTGCTTTCATCTTTATGGTAACAATATTGGTAATGATACTTTTACATTTTCCCATATCGTATTTAAAATATATCCTTTGCCAGATTTATCAAAATACATCGAAAATACTTCTGTAGAGTCTGTTTGTTTTTGTACAGGCAGGGTTACTCTAAGTACATCTTTTGTGCTGTCGTAGCCAAAAGAGCCCCAGGTGTCTAATTCTCTATTTAAAATAATAGTCCAGTTATCAGGCTGAAGTATGGCATACAGTGTATATTTTCCTTTTTTAATCTTCCTGTTATTGATTACTACATTTTGAAAAAATTCTATCTCTGTAGCCTCGTTGGCGCCAAGGCGCCATACCTTACCATATTCTAAAAGATTACCAAATATTACTCTGCCATCTATTTGTGGCCTGCTGTAAATAACTCTTGCTACCAGGGGGTCAGTAATTTTATCCTGTACTTTTAGCAGGGGATAATTGGCTGGGCAATAGCTTACATCCATTGGCGATTTATCAAGCGCCGGCACTGTAGATTGCGAATAACTAAAATGAGTAAACAATAATGCCAAAACTGTTGTAACTAAAATTTTCATTGCTGTATTTTTTCAAAGATATAATATTCATGTAATCAATAATGATGCTAATGTATCAGCGGCAAATTTTTTAACCTCCGGAAAAAAAATTTCATACCATTGTTGCATATCCTGTTTGTGAGAAATAAAAATAGAATAAGCATTTTCAGTTTCCCTAATGTAGTTTGCTCTTCTTCTTACTCCTTCAAAAGCTTTTTGTATCCCTTCCTCCATTCGGTAATGGTACAGCCAGTCATGCGATTTCATAAAGGGATACATCTTTCCAAATTTTTCGCCAAACCATTGCTCATTGTAAAGCAATTGGGCATAGGTATGTTGTGTAAATTGTTTTAAGGCTGTATCATCTGCAAAAATGCTTTTATCATTTGCTAAAAAGTAGTCGTACACCACATCTGTAAATGCTCCGGCATATAGGCCATAAGCAGGCTTAAATTTTATTTTAATGTTTTTTGTAGCTACATGTGTATCGGTAAAGCTATCAATAGCCCGGTGCAATTGTATGCCAACCTGTATTTGTTTTGGGTAATCAAATTGTTTTTTTCCTTTTACAAAATCACTTATCATATTGCCCAGCAATACATCAGTATTATTAAACGATAGATAGGCATGTGCCAGGTAGTTCATCCTTAAAGGTACTAAAATGAAGGGTTGCAATTTCCGTTGCTAAAATTTAACAGAGCGCTTGCAGATTTTAATATTTTTTTAAGACTTTGCCCGGGTTCTTTACCTGTATTGGATTGTATCAGTTTTTTTTCTCCAATGCTGTGCCGGTTACTGATAGTTGTGATATTATAAATTAAATATTATGGCTACTCATCCCAATTTAATTGACAATGGAGAATGCTCAATATACTTTTACTGCTCAAAGCTGCAGACGCCATGCTGCAGTATTATTTAACAAAAAAAAGTATAGTCATGAAAAAGTTAACAACCACCATGCTGCTTGCATTGTGCATCAGTGTAAGCGCTTTTGCCGCAGGCGGCAAATCTGTTCCTGCAGCAAATGAAACCAATGTTTCAAAAAATGTAACTGCATCTTTTTTGCAGGATTTTAAAGATGCCGGCAATGTAAGCTGGAAAAAAACCGCCGGGTTTTATTTTGCAGAATTTAGTTTACAAGACCAAACCATGTCGGCAGCTTATGACGAACAGGGAGTACTGGTTGGTAAAGCACATACCCTCCGGTTTTCTGATTTGCCAATGGCTGCACAAGATGCATTAAAAGACCGCTTTCCAAAATACAGCTTTGACAACACAGTGTCAGAAGTAATATATGATGGGGAAACAAATTACTATGTAGGCGCAGAGAGTAAAACTAAAACCTTAAAAATTAAATGCTCACCTGCCGGAAATATTAATGTAGAAAAAACTATGAAGAAACAAATATTGCCGGTAGTATATTAATAATAATTTTCACAAATGGAATAAGCCTTGCGTAAACAAAGCAGGGCTTATTTCTTTACATTTGTATCAAGCCAGTTGCCCATTATTTCTAATATCTTTGGCGAAAAAGTTTCTTCCAAATCTCCATACTCATCAGGGTCACATTTTACACAGGTTTGAAAAAGATGATTGAGCCCCGGTATTTCTATTACATCATATTTTGGCGAATTGCTTTTTTGCAAGCAGGCCTTTATCCCTGCCAGGTTCGACTTTGCAATTACCTGTACATCTTTGCTGCCATTTAATGCAAGTACTTTGCAATGAAGTTTTTGCAAGTAAGGCTGCGGATTAAAAGCAATGAAATATTTATACCAGGGAGATGAAAAGCGCTTATACGTATCTGTTATATTCTCATCAAATTTGGAAGTATCATTCAGTTCTAATGCGTTGCGTATGGCTGTATCTGATTGTTGTGCAAATAAAATAAATTTACGTTTTAAGGCTGCATGGGTAGTAGCGCTATCTTCATTTTGATTAATTTCATTTGCAAAAATGCTAAATATCTGCCCCGCAGCATTGGCAATTTTTGCAGGGATGCCATTTGATTCCATAACAGACACAGACTGCTCCCTCATTAGTTGTACTATCGGTATGCCGGGCCCGGCAAGCATTACAATAAAGTTTATTTCTTTTCTTTGCCCTGCCACTATCGGCGCTATCATACCGCCTTCACTATGGCCAATAAGGCCTATTTTATTTTTATTTACCTGTGGAAGCCCTTCAAGATAATCAAGGCTTGCTTCTACATCTTTTGCAAAATCGGCAGTAGTTGATGTTGCAAAATTACCGGTGCTTTTACCCATACCTCTGTCATCTACCCGTATTACCAGAAAACCTTTTTTAGTAAGATAGTCTGCAATTACGGCAAAGGGTTTATGGCCAAACAAAGTTTCATCTCTGTCTTGCTGGCCACTGCCAGAAATGAGTAACACTGCCGGAAATTTTTTATTAACGGCAGAAGGATAAGTAATAGTGGCGCCGAATTGCAAGCTTTTATCTGCATTAAAATAAATAACATCTTCTGACAGATAAGTGTACGGTGGCTTGGGGGTTTGTGGCCGGTTTTGTTTTTTTATTTCTACAGTGTTACTGGTTTTGGTAATATCCAATGCAAAGGCAGCGCCGCTTTGGTGCCAGGTGCCTGTTATTTTTGAATTGTCCGGTTGCAGCCTGCCTGTATATTTTCCATTGATGCTTTGCATCATCAAAAAAACACTGTCTTCTTTTACAACCACTGCATTGCAGGGAATATTAAATGCATGCTGGCTTGGGCTGTCGAAGCTGGCAGACAATTGATTGCTGCTATCTTTTACTATATGAAATACAATAGGAATTGTGCTACCCTGTACTTCTAAATTACCTTGCCAGGTGCCGGTAATATTTTGTGCATCGCAAATATTAAAAATAAAAAATACAGAAAGGGTTAAAAAAATCTTTTGCATAAGAACTGCATTTATTGCTGAGTAAAGATATGCCGTACAAGTGAGTGACACAAGAATGTTGCTATGAAAATCTACTGCACGTAACATAAAAAAATTTACTTTTGCACCCATAAACTTTTTATTATGAGTAAAGGCCCCATTAGCAATTTTATAGAGCACCATTATAGGCATTTTAATGCAGCAGCATTGATGGATGCTGCCAAAGGATATGTAACGCACCTGGATGAAGGTGGAAAAATGATGGTAACACTTGCAGGCGCCATGAGTACGGCAGAGCTTGGCTTAAGCCTGGCAGAAATGATAAGGCAGGATAAAATTGCTATTATTAGTTGTACCGGGGCTAACCTTGAAGAAGATATTATGAACCTGGTAGCTCATAGCCATTATAAAAGAGTGCCAAACTACCGCGACTTATCGCCACAGGAAGAATGGGACTTACTGGAAAACCATTACAACAGGGTAACCGATACATGCATACCCGAAGAAGAAGCTTTTAGAAGATTGCAACAACATATACATAAAATTTGGAAAGAGGCTGATACAAATGGCGAAAGATATTTTCCGCATGAGTACATGTATAAAATGCTGCTGAGTGGTGTACTGGAGCAGTATTATGAAATAGATCCGAAAAATAGCTGGATGCTGGCTGCTGCTCAAAAAAATATTCCGATAGTGGTGCCCGGATGGGAAGACAGTACTATGGGTAATATTTTTGCATCGTATGTAATTAAAAGCGAGCTGAAAGCAACTACTATGAAGAGTGGTATAGAATATATGGTATGGCTGGCAGATTGGTACCGCAATAATTCGGGAGGAAAAGGTGTTGGCTTTTTTCAGATTGGCGGCGGCATAGCAGGCGATTTTCCAATATGTGTAGTGCCGATGATGTACCAGGATTTAGAATGGCATGATGTACCCTTTTGGAGCTATTTCTGCCAGGTATCAGATTCTACCACTTCGTACGGAAGCTATAGCGGCGCAGTGCCTAACGAAAAAATTACCTGGGGCAAATTAGATATTCACACTCCAAAATTTATTGTAGAAAGTGATGCTACAATTGTAGCCCCATTAATATTTGCCTGGGTGCTTGGTTGGTAAAAATATTCTAACAAAATTTATAATGTAAAGAGTAGCTGTAAAAACTACTCTTTTTTATTTTTTACCACTGCCGCAGAAATGCAGCTAGGCTTTTGTGCAAAGCGTATCTGTGCCTTTGAATAAGTTTGTCTTTATCCGAAATGTATTTTAAAGTCGAGCCACTGCATTTGCATGGCTATTAGATGTTGCTGTATAAAACACAACATCTACGAAAAAAATTGCTACTTCTACCGCATTTGAAGAGACAAGACAGCAGTCGCAGAGAGAAGCCACTTACAGCGGGAGGGGGGAATACGCAACAACACAAACATCTATCAGCTAAAGAAACAAATTTCCCAATTTGGTAACTATTTGCTATTTTTGACTAAAAGCAAAAGTTGAGAGTAATCGCAAAGAAAATGCTTCGAGAGTTTAGGGAGAAACATACTGACTGTCAGCAACAGTTAAAAGCATGGTTTCAGGAAGCCTCCAAAGCTGAATGGACAAACCCTAATGAAATAAAATTGGAGTATCCAAGTGCAAGCATTATTGGCAACGACAGAATTGCATTCAATATAAAAGGAAATTCATATAGACTAATAGTAAAAATTAATTTCGACTATCAAATGGTATGGATAAGATTTATTGGGACACATTCTGAATATGATAAAATAAATGCTAAAACAATTTGACATGAATATCAAACCTATCAAGACAAAAAAAGATTACGATCAAGCAATGCTTCGGCTTGAAATTTTGTTTGATGCAAAGAAAGGAACACCAAAAGGCGACGAATTAGAAATATTGAGTTTGTTAATTGAAAAATATGAAGACGAAAAATTTCCGATTGACCTGCCCGATCCGATTGAAGCTATAAAATTCCGTATGGAACAATCCGGCTTAACTCAAACAGATTTAGCTGATGTTGTAGGCCAAAAAAGCAGAGCTAGTGAAATTTTAAGTAGAAAGCGAAAACTTTCATTGGACATGATTCGACAGATTCACAAAAAATGGCATATTCCAACAGAAGTATTAGTGCAAGCATACTGATTTTTCTGCAGCCGTGTGTAATATTTCTTCTACTTTCACCACTGGCGCAGATATGCAGCATGGCTTTTGTGCAAGCTGTATCTGTGCCTTTTAAAAAAATTGCCTTTAACTGTAATTTATTTTTAAGTCGAGCCACTGCATTTGCGTGGCTATTAGATATTGCAGTATAACTCACCAATCGGGGGCAGTTTGTACAAAAAGAAAGTCCAACCTTGTAAGAGATTGTTATTCTACTTTTTAAAAAATTTATAACCCCACTAATTTATTTTTCTACTGTACATTGCATATCATAAAGCTATACAATGAAGAGTTTATCTTTTTTTTCCATTTGTTTATTGATTGCTGCAAATGTGTTTTCACAATCGCTCTTACCTACTCCCGAAAATATTGAGCATGCTATTAGTAAAGGCACAAGAAGCATTAGCGGTATGCCGGGCAAAAATTACTGGCAAAATAATGCTGATTACAATATTAAAATAAATTTTGAACCTACTACCAGGTTGCTTACAGGCACTGAAGAAATCATTTATACCAATAACAGCCCCGATACGCTGAAGCAAATTGTATTTAAACTATATCCCAACCTTTATAAAAAAGGCTCACAAAGGCTTATGACTATCAAAGCAGAAGATATTAGCGAAGGTGTAGCTATTGAAGAAATGAAAGTAGATAATATTACACAAGAGCTAAGCGGCCTTAAAGAAGATGGCACCAATATGATAGTAAAAATAGCTCCATTGCTGCCGGGCAGGCAATTGAATTTTTTTATTAAATTTTCATACACATTAAATAAAACTTCGCATATCCGTACCGGTGAGGTAGATGAGGGCAGTTATTTTATTGCATATTTTTTTCCACGCATTGCCGTGTATGATGATATTGATGGCTGGAACCTTAATCCTTACCTGGGTACGCAGGAATTTTACAATGATTTTTGCCATTTTAATACTTCTGTAACCGTACCTGCCAATTACCTGGTATGGGCTACCGGCGATCTGAAAAATTGTGATGAAGTATTAAACGAAGCTTTTTGCAAAAAAATTAAACAGGCAGAAAACAGTGATGCTATTATCAATATTATTGATAGCACAGATTTAAAAAACGGAAATATCACACTTCCCAATAATACAAACACCTGGAAATTTGAAGCTAATAATGTTACCGATGTTGCCATCGGCATTAGCAACCATTATATTTGGCAAAGCAGTAGCCTGGTGGTAGATAAAGCTACCGGCCGTCGTACCAGGGTTGATGCGGTTTTTAACCCATCACACAAAGATTACTTCAGAATAGCTATGGATGCCCGAAAAACAGTAGAGGCAATGAGCTACCGGTTTCCAAAATGGCCTTATCCCTACAACCACGAAACCGTATTTGACGGGCTTGACCAGATGGAATACCCCATGATGGTAAATGATAACCCACTCGAAGACAAAGCAGAAAGTATTGAACTAACCGACCATGAAATTTTTCATACCATGTTCCCTTTTTATATGGGCATTAACGAAACCAAATACGGATGGATGGATGAGGGCTGGGCAACTATTGGCGAATGGCTGATATCACCCATGATTGACTCTACAATAGTAGATGAATATGGAATGGACCGCACAGAAAAATTTGCAGGTACAGAAGTAGATATGCCCATTACTACTTTAACTACACAGGAGTATGGCTTGTCAATGTTTTTAAATAGTTATCCAAAGCCTGCCCTGGGTTATTTGTATGTAAAAGATATGCTGGGAGATGATTTATTTTTTAAAGGGCTGCACCATTACTTTAAAAACTGGGCAGGCAAGCACCCTATTCCTACCGATTTTTTTTACAGCATGAATGCAGGCAGTGGAAAAAATCTCAATTGGTTTTGGCAAAAATGGTTTTACCAAAATGGGCTACCCGATGAAGGAATAGTAAAGCTAACAGGTAGTGGCAGCAATAAACTATTAATGGTAAAATTAAAAGGCACCAAGCCCCTGCCGGTAGATGTAACTATAATTTACAAAGATGGAAGCACACAAAAAATACATCGAAGCATTGCAGTGTGGGAAAATGGAAACAACACGACTGCTATCCGTTTTACGGCAACAAAACTTATTAAAAAAATCTTACTCGGTAGCACTTATATACCCGATGCAGACCGGAGCGATAATGAACTGGAAATAAAATAAAATTATTTAAGGCTCGGGGGCTGTTTCATTTATATCATTCTGCTGTTTTTGTACGGCAGTTTTTTTACCAGCCGAAAGGGTACCTGCCATCATTATAAGCGCTGTTAAAATAATTACCTGTATCAATACCGAACTGTTTATTACAGGGATGCTTAGAGAAGCCGGTATGGAAAGAAAAAGAAGGATATTGATTAACCCCCTTGGCGCTACAAAAAGCAATGGCTTTACAGGCAACTTGGCCAGCTTTAACTGCAATGCCCTAATAATAAAAATAGTTAAGGTAATGATGGCAGAAATAGCAATGCTATTGGTATTGAGCAGGTCTTCGGTATTGATGAGAAAACCAAAAAGTAAAAAAAACAATGCCTTCATCAAAAAGGTAATCTCCATGGTAAACCCTAAAAATTTATGCGCTTCTTTATTGAGAGCATAAGGTTTTATTTTTTGAAGCCATTTTATATGTTTTAATTCATCAAGGTTACCTAAAAATAAACCGAATATTAAAATAAAAACAAGCGAAGGCAGATTGTAAATTTTAGAAATTTCATAAATTAAAATTACCAGCAGAATGATGGGAACAAATTTAATATCGTGTGCAATACGGCTTAATAAAAAAGACAAGAGGGCAGTAGCAATAAATGAAACTAAAATGATGATGAGTATTTGCAGAAAAAAGTTTCCAAATGCTGCTGCCGTATAAGTTTCGTTGGCAATGATAAAATTAAAAAATACCAGGCCAAGAATATCAGAAAGGCTACTTTCGTAAGTAATAAACTCTTTAAAAAATACGGGAAACTGCTTTGCACTTGGTATGGCAAGTGAGCTGCTAATAATGCAAAGCGGGATAAGGTTGGCAAGGGCTTCCCTGTAACTGCAATCATACATTACTGTAAGTATAAAAGCGCCGCCGCAAGCCATTATTATCATAGGGAAAAAAGAGATGGCCAATGATTTTTTTACCAAAGGAATTTTTGAGGCATTTAACTCCAGCTCCAGCGAGCCTTCCAGCACAATGAGTATTAACCCAATGGTGCCAAGCATGGGCAATATTTTAGATAAATCGGGGGGGATAATATTATAATAAACTACTGCCTTTTTTACAGCCCAGCCCAATGCCAGCAATAAAATTACCGAGGGGATTTTTGTATAGGATGAAGTAATATCAAATAAATATGCCACTAACACCAATACACAAAGCGAAATAATAACTAATGATGTCATAGCACATTTTTTTATGAAAATAAGGATGCTTCCCAAGATAAAAAAAATAAGGGCAAAGATTTTTGCCCTTATGTTAAAAATTAATAGGAGAATAATAATAGGTGAAACTTTCTTATTGTGCAGTAGCCGGCAATGGAATATCTCTCTTTAGCATTTGCTCCCTGTTGGCAATATCCCATGCTGTATAAAAAATCATTTGAGCTCTTTTTTTATACAACTCCCAGCTTATTTTTTCTATGGTATCTGTAGGTTTATGATAATCTGCAAGCAGCATACCATCATAAAAAAATAATATAGGCACTCCTTTTCTGGCAAAATTATAATGGTCGCTGCGGAAGTAAATTCTGTTAGGATCTTTGGGATCGTCAAATTTATAATCAAGTGTTAGGTGTGTGTATGCATTATTGGCGCCTTCGTTTATAATGGGCAGGTCGCTGCTCAATTTGTCGTGGCCAATTACATATACATAATTGGTAGTATCGGCTGTTTTTCTTTCGGTATCTATTCTGCCAATCATGTCTGTATTAAGGTCCACAGTAGTTTTGGCAAGTGGAAACACCGGGTGGTCGCTGTAATATTCACTACCCCAAAGGCCTTTTTCTTCGCCGCTTACGGTCATAAATACTATTGTACGGCGAGGGCCGTGGCCTGCCGCTTTTGCCTTTGCAAATGCAGTAGCCATAGCAATTACAGCTACAGTGCCGCTTCCGTCATCATCGGCCCCATAGTATATTTTACCATTGTGTGTGCCAAGGTGATCGTAGTGGCCGGTAAGAAAAACATATTCATCTTTTTTGTCTGTGCCTTCTAATACTCCCAATACATTGCTGGCATGAATGATTTGACGGTTTTTTTTGCTGGTAAATGCAATGGGCGCTTTGATGGTTGTTGACGGTAGCGATAATGTTTCATTCGCTTTAATTTTCTCCGCTATTCCATCATAGCTCTCTCCCAATATTTTTTTGGCAAAATCGGCAGAGATGAAAGCGCAATTTATTTTTTTACCGGGGCTTTCATGCGGAAAATAAAGTTTTGATTTTTTGTTATTATCAATACTAAACTGGTTAAATGTAAGCTGTGCAGGATTTATTATCAGCGCTCCTACAGCCCCTTTAGCAGCAGCGGTAGCAAGTTTTTTGGCAATGCCGGGGTAGGTCCATGTGGAGTACCGGCCACTTGGGTTAATAAAATATTTGCCTTCTTTTTTAGGCTCTCCCAAAAAGAAAACCACAACCTTGCCTTTTACATTTAAGTTCGCATAATCGTTGTAGTTAGCATCATCTATTCCGTATCCTGCAAAAATAATTTTATTGCTTTTGAAGCTGCCATTTTCATTATCGGTTAAGGGTGTTATAAAATCTACTCCATAAGTAGCTTTTGTGTTTTTATATTGAAGGGTAGTGCTGAGCATACTATCCTGGTAAAGCGGGTAATACTGCTGGTATCCTTTTAATGCTGCCGGGGCTGTAAGCCCAATGGCTTTAAATTGAGATTGGATGTACTCAGCAGCCTTGCGCTGGCCTTCAGTACCTGTTTCACGGCCTTCCATGCCTGCACTGGCAATGATGGATAAGTGCTGTTGCAGCAAACTAGTATCAATGATGGATGCATATTGAGATGCCATATCCATTTGCGGAAAAGCCTGAAGGCATAAAAATAAAAAAGGGAGTAACAGTATTTTTTTCATTGTATCATTTTAGAGTAAGCAAAATAAGTAATCTACCGTGCTTAGATATTTGTTTTTTATAAACGGTGAAAAGTGGGTATCAATAAAATAATAGCAGGTATTAATGTTGCAAAAAGATATAATGCCGGGGGCTTACGCCTGATTGCAACGGAAAGCCCGGTGAGGATTTGTGCCGGGGCTTGCGCCGTACTTGCAGTGAAAAGCAGGTATGCTGCTGAGCCATGATAAAATGCCTGCGTACAAAAAAAATTATATGGCAATTTTTTCTACCCGGCTGCAATGACGGCCACCTTCAAAAGCGGTATTCATAAATATGTCGAGCATTTTTTCTGCATCCCCATCTCTTACAAAGCGGGCGGGTATGCAAATGATATTTGCATTGTTGTGTTTGCGAGCCAACTCTGCAAGCTCTTCGCCCCAGCAAATGGCGGCCCTTACACCCTGATGCTTGTTGGCGGTAATAGCTACACCATTGGCGCTTCCGCACAGCAGTACTCCAAAAGATGCTTCCCCGTTTTCTACAGCAGTGGCTACGGGATGTGCAAAATCTGGATAATCTACCGAGTCTTTAGAGAAGGTACCAAAATCTTTATATGGCATTTTTTCAGCTTCCAAAAATGAGATAAGGTCTTCTTTGCAATCAAAACCGGCATGATCGCAGCCGATAGCAATGGGTTTGGCTTGATTGAATGTATCCATAACAATAATTTTAATGGGATAAAAGTACAGCTTATCAGTATAATTGCTGCGTTAAATTAATTTATAGGATTAGGCAGAATGAGTACAAATCAAATTTTAGCTTTTTATATGCAGCCTTAATTTTTTTATTAGTTTTTGTATCAAGATAAAAAATTAAATAAAGAAAAATCTAAATAGGAATATCGGTTTGAAAATAAAATACCTAATCCTGTTAATTTAAGCAAACGTTTGCTTTATGATTAATAAAAACAGATAAGTATTTTTATGTATGTTTTTAATATAAAATAAAAAAAAAGTATGAACAGGAAAGATTTTGTAAGAACAAGCGGCCTGGCTACTGCCGGCTTAATGCTTGGCACGGTAACCAATGTATTTGCTAAAGACGACAGGCCCAAAGTGCGTATAGGCCTTATTGGCGTGGGAGCCAGGGGTATTGGCCATTTAGACTTGCTAATGAGGAGAGACGATGTGGACCTGGTGGCTATTTGCGAAGTGGAGCCCAGGGCACTTGAAAATGCAAAAAATTATATTGCTAAGAACAATAAAAAAATGCCCCTGATATTTTCAGAGAGCAATGATGCCTGGAAAAAAATGTATGAAATAAATGGAGGATTGGATGCTGTGGTAATAGCCACACCCTGGGAATTGCATACTCCTATGATATTGGGTGCACTAAAAGCAGGCATTAAATACGTGGGTACCGAAGTAGTGCTGGGTATTACCTTGCAGGATCATTGGGATGTAGTAAGAGCAGCCGAAAAATACAATGCTCATGTAATGATGCTTGAAAATGTGTGCTACCGCAGAGATGTGATGGCGGTTCTCAACATGGTAAGGCAAGGCCTTTTTGGCGAACTAATACATTTGCAGGGTGGGTATCAGCATGATTTGCGTGAAGTAAAATTTAATGATGGCATACATACTTATGGCCATGGGGTAGAGTTTGGCGAAAAGGGTTATTCTGAAGCGCACTGGCGTACTAACCATTCTGTAACCCGAAATGGAGATTTGTATCCTACACATGGAATAGGGCCAATAGCGCATTACATTAATATTAACAGGGGCAATCGCTTTACATCATTATGTTCATTTTCTTCTAAGTCGAGGGGGCTGCACAATCATATAGTAAAATTAGGTGGCCCCAACCACCCCAATGCTTCTGTAAAATTTAAGTTGGGCGATGTGGTTACTACCAGTATTAATTGTGCCAATGGCGAAACAATATTACTGCAACATGATACAGACCTGCCACGCCCATATACATTAGGCTTTAGGGTGCAGGGTACAGAAGGATTATGGATGGATGTTGCAAATAGCATTTACATTCAGGATAAATCTAATAACAATGATCAATGGGATGTTGCCAGGCAATGGCTGGATAAATACGACCATCCATTGTGGGCGAGGTGGAGCAAAGAAACTGCAGGCGCCGGGCATGGCGGCATGGATTTTTTTGTAATACATGCTTTGGTAGAATCTATAAAAAATAAAGTGGCCACGCCAATGGATGTATATGATGCTGCTGCCTGGAGCGCTATTACTCCACTAAGCGAGCAATCTATTGCCAATGGAAATAAAACAGTTGAATTTCCTGATTTTACAGATGGTAAATGGGCTGAGCGCAAACCCGTATTTGCATTAACTGATGCCTTCTAAAATTTTTTGGAAGATTATTTACCCAGCATTTTTGAATGTATTTTTGTAAAATATATTTTGTACAAACAAAGCGAATTTTAAATACATAAAAACTATCATGCATAAAGAAAAAATCTTGGTAATAGGAGCATCAGGGCAAATAGGGGTAGAGCTTACACTGGCATTGAGAAAAATATATGGCAATAACAATGTGGTAGCATCAGACCTGAGAGAAGAAAATCCCTTGCTGCATGGTACAGGGCCTTATGTATCGTTGGATGTGATGAATAAAGAAATGCTGCATGTGCAGGTAATAAGGCAGGGCATTACTCAAATATATCTGCTGGCAGCCATCTTATCTGCTACCGGCGAAAAAAATCCGGCGCTGGCCTGGCATTTAAACATGCAAAGCCTGTTGAATGTACTGGATATAGCCAAAGAAGAAAAACTATCAAAGATTTACTGGCCTTCATCCATTGCAGTTTTTGGGCCTACATCTCCTAAGAAAAATTGTCCGCAAAAAACAATTATTGAGCCTTCTACGGTGTATGGAATTTCAAAATATGCCGGTGAATTTTGGTGCAATTATTATGCAGCTAAATATGATGTAGATGTAAGGAGCCTGCGCTATCCGGGCCTTATTTCTTATAAATCTGCCCCCGGCGGCGGCACTACAGATTATGCTGTAGAAATATATCAGGATGCTTTGGAAGAAAAAAAATATACCTGCTTTTTAAACCAGGATACTTACCTGCCAATGATGTATATGCCAGATGCTATAAGGGCAACTATTGAGCTGATGGAAGCGCCTAAAGAAAAAATAGGCGTACGTACTTCTTATAATATTTCGGGCATGAGTTTTTCGCCGGCAGAAATTGCAGCAGAAATTAAAAAACATATACCAGCATTTACCATTAACTATACACCCGACTACAGGCAGGCAATAGCAGATAGCTGGCCTCAAAGTATTGATGACAGCGTAGCCTCTGCCGATTGGGGATGGAAACCAATGTACAACCTGGAAACTATGACAAGAGACATGCTTGATAACCTTAAAAAACAGAGCTAATATTTTTCAAACATCACTAAAGCTGTACTGCAATTTAATTGTTGCCTTTATTTTGTATTTTTATTGAATGACGAATTATAAAAATACACTACTCATTGTAATTTCATTTTTCATTTTTTCAAATGCAATTGCCCAGGCCGATAAACCATTTATTAAATTAGTAGAGCCTCTCAAAGAATATAATACGGTAGCTTCTTCAAAGCATTTTATTGTAGGCAGTACTTGTAAAAATTGCAGCCTGTATATTAATGATAGCGTCGTAAAAGTGTATGCCACCGGTGCATTTGCCTACCAGGCAGATGTAGCCGAAGGCGAAAACGAATTTACTATTGTGGCAAAGCCTCCCAGCGGCAAATCAATTTCTAAAAAAATATATTATACCTATATTCCGCCCAAGCCAGCCACACCGGTTACTACGCTTAGCATAGAAAGCATACAAACTTTTCCGCAAGGCAACCTTGTATTAAAAGTCGGCGATAAAATTGATTTTAAAGTAAAAGCCCTGCCGGGAGCTACCTTGCGTACTTTTGATAATACAGAGTTGTATGAAATGCCCATTTCTCTAACAAATGGAATGCCCGGTATTTACCAGGGACAGTATATTGTAAAAGCTACGGATAGCTTTGCTGCAATTAAATTTCCTGTTACACTTACTACAACAGATGGGCAATCAGTAACCAAAGAAACCAATGACCGCTTTTCAATACTATCGCCTTTAAGCTCTGATATTGCTATTACCAAAGGCAGACTTGCCTACCTGCTATATGGCCTGGGCGAAGACAGGTTGGGCGGATCTAAAATAGGTTATGTGGACAGCCTGATACCCTTACAAATTATTGGTAAAGTAGCGGATAAATATAAAGTGCAGTTGGCCAAAAGCCGCATTGCTTACATTGAAGAAGACAAGGTAACGTTAATGCCTAAAGGCAGTTTTATACCAGGGGTATTGAGTGGAAGCTGGCGGGTATATGGCGATTCAGTATATGATTATGTAAATATTGCTTTAAACAGCCGGTTGCCTTATCAATCTTATCAGGAAGTAAATCCTTCACAAATAATAGTAGATATATTTGGGGCTGTAAGCAATACCAACTGGATAACACAGTTGCAATCTGCTAAAGAAATTGCCTCGGTAGATTACCAGCAATTAACAGATGATATTTTAAGAATAAAAATTCAATTAAAACATAAGCAACACTGGGGCCATCAATTGTACTACAAAGGCAATATGCTTGTAATAAAAGTGAAGCAACAACCCAGGCAGCTTTTATTAAAAAACCTAACCATTGCTGTAGATGCAGGGCATGGCGGCAGTAACACAGGCGCTGGCGGGCCTACAGGCTCTATTGAAAAAATGCTTACCCTGGCAGTGGCATTAAAACTGCAGAAAGCTTTGGAGGCGCAAGGCGCTAAAGTTATAATGACAAGAACTACTGAAAGGTTTTTTGACAATAAAGAAAGAATATTGTTTTACAGAGACAGCACACCCGATCTTTTGGTAAGCCTGCATCTTAACTCTTCTGACGACCCCATCAATACCGGGGGTACGAGTACCTATTACCGTTATATCGGGTTTAGAAATTTGAGCCTCGATATTTATAAGCAAATGTTGCAACTGGGTTTAAAAGAATATGGCAATACCGGCTCATTTAATTTTATGCTGAACAGCCCAACCGAATACCCCAATGCCTTGGTAGAAATGCTGTTTATAAGCAACCCTGCCGAAGAGATGAAAATATTAGACGAAAATTTTCAGCAGCAAATAGCAGATAAAGTTGTTGCAGGCATTAAAGATTTTTTGAATGATTGTAAATCAACTGATTGATTACTACGCACAAAAGCGTATTTTAACATGCATGCATTATAGTACTTTTGTAACGTATGGCAACTGCAAAAAAAACAATTTGTATTGTAGAAGATAAAGCCGACCTGCGTGAAGGCATGAGCCTGATGGTAGAGCGTAATGCAAACTATACGCTTGCAGGCAGTTTTGCAAATGCAGAAGAAGCCATGCAAAAAATTCCGGAGATAATACCCGATGCCGTACTGATGGATATAAATCTGCCCGGCATTAGTGGCATAAGCTGTGTAAATGCATTAAAAGTAATGTATCCGGATATGCTTTTTTTAATGTGTACGGCTTATGAAGACAATGAAAAAATATTTGACTCTTTAAAAGCAGGTGCCAGTGGCTATATTTTAAAAACAGAAGGCCCGGCAAAAATAATGGAGGCACTTGATGATATGATAGCAGGCGGAAGCCCCATGAGCAGTAATATTGCCCGCAAAGTGGTAGCAAGCTTTTTGCACATGGGTAAAGAAAATACCCTCATAGAAACCCTGAGCGAAAGAGAAAAAATGGTACTCGATAACCTCGCTAAAGGCCTTATTGGTAAAGAAGTAGCCGACATACTTGATATTAGCAGTGGCACTGTAAGAAAACATGTCCAAAATATTTATAAAAAACTTCAGGTAAATACCAGGGTTGAGGCAGTAAATTTATACCTCCGCCGGTAATTTTCTTTTTGCAACAAATTATTTTATCCTTTATATTTTTTTCTTGCCTACATGACAGATTTCAACAGATACCTGATTTATTTTTTTGAAAGCACTGCCATATTTATGGGTATGTTTTTTTTAATTCAGTACATTATATTAAAAAAAACAGAGCACCTTTTTTACAGCGCCTACCTTATTGCCTTAGCTTTTTACTACCCGCTGGCCATACCCGATTTGTTTTTTGGAGCATCTCTTACAGATACAAACCAAATAGCAAAGTACGACCTGTTTAAAAGACCCATACAATTCTCTATTAGCTTTTGTTACACCAATTTTATTGTTTACTACCTGGGGTTAAAACAATATTCTTATAAATTATTCAAACTCTTCAGGCTTTTAAATTATATGTATGCCACGCTTTCCATCAGTTGTTTAATTTTAAATTTTGCAAACATACATTACGATAGCATTTACCTGCTGGTAAGCCTATGCTTACTTCCACTACAGGTATATGTATTGATTACTTTATATAGGCAACGGCCTAAGTATGCTGTTTTTATTATTTGGGGCAGCATTATTGTACTGATAGGAAGTTTAGTAACCCTGGTGCAGTCAATATGGTTAATTAAGCCAAGCATCAGCCTTTCGCAGGCCAATGCAGACTCTTATTTGCCGGTGCAAATAGCCATCCTAATTGATATTTTTCTTTTTACCATAGCATTGCAAAAGAAAATTGCCGATACCGAAAAATCTTTAATAGATGCTGCCTACCAAAAACAACAAGCTATTTTGCTTGAAAGAGAAAGAATTATTGCAGACCTGCATGATGATGTAGGCGGTGGGTTAAGTAGCATTAGAATGATGAGCGACCTTATGGCACTAAATGATCCTGCACACACTTCACCTCAAACTAACTTTTCTGCTAAAATTTCGTCAACCGCTAAGGAAATTGCACAGCGCATGCACACCATTATTTGGAGCCTGAATGTAGATAACGACAACCTGTACAACTTTGGAGAATATGTACGCCAGTACGGAGTATCGTTTTTTGAAAACAGCAACATTTCATTTGAATGCAACGATGTAAACAACCTGCCCAAAGAAGTGGAGCTGAGTGGCGTACAAAGAAAAAATCTTTTTCTGATAATTAAAGAATCGCTACATAATATTCTAAAGCATTCACAGGCTTCTAAAGCCATCATTAAAATTATGATACAAAACAATCAACTTCATATACAGGTAATAGATAATGGCAAGGGCATTAGTAATAAAAATAAATTTGGCAACGGCCTAAAGAATATAACCAAGCGTATGAATGAAATTGGCGGAAAAGTAAATATGATTTCTGAAAATGGCACGCTGATAGATATTGAAGTATCGCTCTAATACTTTATTGTCTATTTTTACAAAGTGGAAAACAAGCTTAAAAATTTTCTTGAAGCTAAGGTAAAAGAATACAATAACCCCGTTTTTATAAAGGCAGACCCCATCAGTATTCCCCACGCATTTACCAAAAAACAGGATATAGAAATAGCCGGTTTTTTTGCAGCCATATTTGCCTGGGGCAACCGTACCAGTATTATCAATAAATCAAAAGAGCTGATGCAGCTAATGGATAACGCCCCACATGATTTTTGCAAAAACCATACGGATAAAGACCTGGCTAAATTGCTGGCTTTTAAACATCGCACTTTTAATGCTACTGACCTTTTGTATTTTATTGCTTTTTTTAAAATGCATTATAAAAATCATCTATCGTTAGAAGATGCCTTTGCGGCAACTTTAAATAAAAAAGATACGGATACCGCTGGGGCTTTAAATGGTTTTTATCAGTATTTTTTTTCCTTGCCCGATGTTCCTCAGCGTACCTTTAAGCATATTGCCTCTCCGGGCAAACACTCTGCCTGCAAGCGCATCAATATGTACCTGAGATGGATGGTGCGCCAGGATAAACAGGGAGTAGATTTTGGATTATGGAAAAAAATATCTCCATCACAATTGCAAATACCCCTGGATGTACACGTAGCAAGAGTGGCCAGGCATTTTAAACTTATTGACAGGCATACCACCGATTGGCAAACCGTAGTAGAACTTACAAATGCACTAAAACAGTTTGATGCACACGACCCCGTAAAATACGACTTTGCACTATTTAGCCTGGGAGTAATTGAAAAATTTTGATAAACAATGAAACTATTGATTGATAATATAAACCGCCAATTTGATATTAGTATAGCTGCTGATGCAAATACAGATAAGCTGCAACAGGCGCTGGCAGAGCAAATCAATTATTTAATCATCCATGATTTTAACCGGCTGATACAAATTTTATACCGCATAGATGTAAACGAAAAAAAACTAAAAACGCTCTTAAAAGAAAATGCCCAATATGATGCTGCCAATATAATAGCTGCACAGGTAATAGAGCGGCAATTGCAAAAAATAAAAACCCGGCAACAATATGGCCGGGATGAAAACAATATTAATGAAGAAGAGCGCTGGTAAATTTTAGCGTAAGAAAGCTAAAAATTTATTTTTTTTCATACATCAGTTCCTTCACTTTTTCTTTGTCGTCTTTTTCATTTTTTAAATCAAACATGGTTCCAAATACATGATCCCACAAGGTGCTGCTAACTCCAAAGCCCATATCAGTATGCTTGTAATGATGCAGGTGATGATTGCGCCACAAGCCTTTCATCCATTTAAACGGAGGGTTCCAGGCGTGTATGGCATAATGCATAGAGCCATACAGCAGATAGCCTAACATAAAGCCCGGAAAGAA